>CATJIW010000215.1 GCA_949740745.1 uncultured Lachnospiraceae bacterium
AATGGAGACATCCGCAATGTGGATACTGGATCTGCCGGTTCCCTCCTATATCATCAAGCGTCCGGGACAGATCTACATCCAGACCAAGCATTGGGCCAGCATCACATTAAAGAGATTTTATTTGGATGCGTCGACGTTCCAGGGCGTCCCGGAAAAGATCAATGTATGGAAAAGAGAGCAGAAACTAATTGACCATATTATTACAGGCAGTGATTTTGATACGGAATCCTGCCGCCGGGGATTTGGTTTTGAAGGAGAGGTGCTGCAGTGTGGCTCGCCGCGTTCAGACGGACTGTTCCGTGAAAAGGAAAACAGGAATAAGGTCTTTGAATATTATCATCTAAATAAGAATTGCAAAGCCCTGATTTATGCGCCGACCTACCGGTTTAGTAAAACGGAGGGGAAGACGGCTGCGGAATCCCGTAATATTGTATTGGACTTTGAACGGGTCAAAAGGGCGCTGGAAGCACGGTTTGGCGGTGAATGGTATATTCTGGTCAGGCTGCATCCCTCCGTGGCGGCTGCGCTGAAAGAAGTGGAAAAACCGGATTTCGTTATTGACGTAAGCCTGTACGGAGACAGCCAGGAGCTGGTGTCGGCCTCCGATATCCTGATTTCGGATTTTTCCAGTATTTTGTTTGAGGCTTCTTTTGTGAACAAGCCGGTATTTTTGTTTGCGACGGATCTGGAGGATTATCTGTTAAATGAATATGACCTGCTGATCGGATATCACGAGCTGCCGTTTCCGGTTGCGGAATCCAATGAGGAACTGGAACGGAATATCCTGGGATTTCAGGGGGAGGAGTATGAGGAAAGGGTGACCGCATTTTTGGAACACTATGGGGTGCATGAGGACGGCCATGCCAGTGAACGGGCTGCGCAGTTTATCGTTGATACATTTTTTTCTGTGTAGGTGAAGATGTTACAGAGTAAAGGGGAAGCGGTTTGTTTCCGTATTTATACAGTCTGGAAAGAGGATCATTGCAAATGGAAAGAGAGCATAAGAGGGTGCAAAAGAATGCAGGACAGCCGGAAATCTCCGTGCTGGTCCCGGTTTACAATGTCGAACAGTATCTGGAGCAGTGTCTGGACAGCCTGCTCGCCCAGACCTTTGAAAATTTTGAAATGATCTGTGTGGATGACGGTTCCTCGGACCGGAGCGGAGCCATTTTGGATGCGTATGGGGCATCGGATTCCAGGATCCGGGTCATTCATAAAAGGAACACAGGATACGGAAACAGTATGAATGCTGCACTGGATCATGCAAAAGGAAAGTATGTCGCCATTCTGGAGAGCGATGATTTTGCCGAGCCGGATATGCTGCAGAAGCTTTATGATGCGGCGGGAGCGCAGGAAGCGGACGTGGTGAAGGGAACCTTTTATAATTACCGGGACGGAAAAAGCGTGCGTTCGGAAAGGCTGGACGGCTATCCGAAGGGGCGGCTGTTAAACGGCCGGTCTTATCCGAAGCTTTTGGATCTTGCCGACACCATCTGGTCCTGCCTTTATAAGCGGTCCTTTCTGCTGGAGCATGACATCCGTTTTCACGAGACGCCGGGCGCCTCGTATCAGGACATTTCTTTTGCCCTGCAGGTGTGGCTTTGGGCAGAGCGGGTCTGGCTGATCGAAGATGTCCTGCTGCACTATCGGAGGGATAATCCGGCCTCTTCCATGAACAATCCGTCGAAGTTATTCTGCGTGTTTGAGGAATATCAGTGGGCGGAAGAGAAGCTGGGACATATTTTAACGGAGTCTCCTGCGCTCTTTCGGTCCTTTACGGCAGCCAGATACCGGGATTATCTGAATCATTATCATCGGGTGGGAGCGCAGTATCAGTATGCATTGCTGGTAAGGCTGGAAAGCTCCTTTGCTGCAGACCGGAAGCGGGGATGGGCTGCGGAGGAAGCCTTTCTGCCTGTCTTGTGGGAGCAGCTTCAGGAGATTGAGGCGGACCGGAACGGCTTTTTTGGAAGGACGGCCCGGCCGGTTCCGGATGCAAGGCTTGCAGCCTGCCGGTTTGAAAATACTTTGCTGTATGCCAATGCTTTTTTTGAGCGCCTGAAAGAATATCCGAAGGTATTCGTCTATGGCGCGGGGCAGGTGGGAAAGCGTCTGGCAAAAGCGATCCGGGAACGGGGCGGGCAGGTGGATGCCTTCCTTGTGACAAGGCCCTCCGGGGGACAGGCCGCATGCATGGATATTCCCGTAATGGCGGGGGAGGAAGCCAAACCGGCGGCGGAGCGCTGTGCGGTGGTCATTGCCGTTACGGAATGGAGCCAGTATGAGCTGTATGTGATCTTGAAGGGGCATGGGTTCCGAAATATATTCAGGACAGACGAGGCGGTCCGGACTTTTATGTGATGGAAAGGGAGAATGGAACGTGCAGATAGAAAAAGAGAATATGAGCCTGGATGAGAGAATTCGGGAAATTCAAAAGAGTCTGCTGCGCTGGTATGAATTCCGTGCCGGAAGCAGGATCTTATATATAGGAAGGGAAACGGATGCCCTGGCGGAGCTTCTGTCTGCCTCTGCCGGCGTTATGGCCTGTCTCACCTGGCAGGAGAGCTGTGATGCGGACTGGCAGAAAAAGAACGAAGGGGCATTCGATTATCTGGTCTCTGCCGCGGAGCTGGAAAAGAGCGCGCAGCCGCAAAAGGTGCTTGCGGCATGGAAGGTGCTGCTGAAGCCGGAGGGGCATATGCTGCTTGGAATGAACAACCGTCTGGGACTTCGTTATTTCTGCGGGGACAGGGACACCTATACGGGCCGCAGCATGGACAGCATTGAGGATTATAAACGGGCGTATGTCAGCAAGGCAGATCCGTTTCTCGGAAAAACTTATGACATGGACACATTGAAGAGCATGCTTCGGGAGGCCGGGATCGAACATTTCCGCTTTTTTTCTGTGCTTTCGGATCTGAAGAACCCGGCGTTTCTCTATGCGGAGGATTATCTTCCCAATGAAGATCTGGCCAACCGGGTGTTTCCGACCTACAATCACCCGGAAACGGTATTTCTGGAGGAGGAGCCCCTTTATGACAGCCTGATCCGCAACGGCATGTTCCATGGGATGGCAAATGCCTGGCTGATCGAATGCTCCCTGGACGGATCGCTGTCAGATGTCTGCCATGTGACCGGCTCAACGGAACGGGGGAGGGAGGATGCACTCCTGACCATTATACGTAAGTCGGGAATCGTAGAGAAACGGGCGGTTTATCCGGAGGGGGAAAAGCGTCTGAAGGCGCTGGAGGCCCACGGAAAGGAGCTGAAGGCGCGGGACCTTCGGGTGGTCGAGGGAAGGATTGAAAACGGCGTATACCGGATGCCTTATGTGGAGGCGGAATCCGGCCAGCTTTATCTGAAACGCCTGCTGCAGAGAGGCAAAGAGGAATTCCTTGCGGCCATGGATCATTTCCGGGATCTGATCCTTGCATCCTCCGAGGTTGAAAAGCCGGATGCCGGGGACGGGGAAGGGGCGGTCCTGCGAAAGGCCTATCTGGACCTGGTGCCTTTAAACAGTTTTTTTATGGACGGGGAATTCGTCTTTTACGACCAGGAATTCTGCCGGGAGCATTATCCGGCCAATGTCCTTATCCTGCGGATGATCGGCAGCTTCTATCTGGGAAACGGGGCCGCCTGGAGGCTGCTTCCGGCTACGGAGCTGTATGAGCGGTACGGCCTGACCAAATATCTGGAGCGCTGGCAGCGGATGGAGGGGGAATTTTTAGGAAAGCTTTTAAAGAGAAGGGAGCTCCAGGTCTACTATGAGAGATGCAGACGCGATCCGGAGCTCGTAAATGCGAACCGCCAGAGGATGAACTATTCGGAGGCGGAGTACCAGAGGCTTTTCGGCGATATCTTTAAGGGAACCGAGGCCAGGAGGCTGGTGCTTTTTGGCTCCGGAACCTTTGCCAGGCGCTTTCTTGCCATGTACGGAAAGGATCATCCGGTCTGGGCGATCGTTGACAACAACGAATCCCGGTGGGGGACGACGCTGGAGGGGATCGAGATCCGGCCGCCGGAAATCCTGAGGGAGAGCGGGCCGGGAGACGTCAAGATCTTTATCTGCATTAAAAATTATCTGGCGGTTGTGAAGCAGCTGGAGGACATGGGGCTGCATCATTACTCTGTTTTTGATCCCTCCAAGGCATACCCGCGGACCGTCCCCGCAAAAGCAGAGAGTTCGGAAAACGCAGACAAAGGGGCGGCGCCTCCTAAGAAGTACCCGGTCGGATATGTGGCCGGAGTATTTGACATGTTCCATGCCGGGCATCTGAACCTGCTCAGAAGGGCAAAAGAGCAGTGCAGTTATCTGATCGTCGGACTGGTATCGGATGAGGGCGTTTACCGGAAAAAAGAACGATACCCGGTGATCCCCTGCAAAGACCGGCTGGAGATCGTGCGCGCATGCCGGTATGTGGATCAGGCGGAAGAGCTGCCGGCATCCTGCGACGGGATCCGGGACGCTTATAAATTATTCCGGTTTGACTGCCAGTTCACCGGGGACGATCATACGGATCATCCAAGCTGGATGGCCGATCAGGAATATCTGGAAAAGCAGGGCGCGGAGCTGGTGTTTTTTCCTTATACGGAACGGGTCAGTTCGACCAGTCTGAGAAAGCAGCTGAAGGAGGAAGGCTCAACAAATGAAGGATAAGCCGCTGGTTTCTGTCATTGTCCCCGTATATAATGCGGGGGATTATCTGGAGGAATGCCTGAAAAGCATCGGGGGGCAGAGCTATGAAAATCTGGAGATTATCCTGGTCGACGACGGGTCCACGGACGGGTCCGCAGAAAGGTGCGATGCTTTTGCGCAAAGGGATCCGAGGGCCAGAGTGATTCATCAGAAAAATATGGGGGCGGCAGGGGCAAGGAGGAACGGGGTCCGGACCGCATCGGGGGAATATGTCTGTTTTGTAGATGCAGACGATACGGCTGATTCCGGGATGGCCGCCTTTTTTGTAAAAAACATGGGGCATTGCGATCTGCTTACGTCAGGGTACCGGCGGGCTACCGGATCCGGCGGATATGTGGTCTGGACGGACGCCCTGCAGGAAGGGATCTATGATACGGAGCAGGAAAAAAAGTATGTTTTAAAAAATATGATTGCCTATGAGAATCGTTTTGTGGCAGGAGTGCAGCCCTATTTATGCGGGAAACTGTACCGGACGAGGATTGTCCGGGACGTAATTGAAGACATTGACCCGTCCATCGTATATTCAGAGGACAGGGATCTTCTGTTCCGCTATATTTTGAAGGCCGGGGGAATCCGGATTACTCATACGAGCTATTATTACTACCGGGAGAACCCCGCTTCGATCATGCAGACCGTAAATAAAAGCTTTATGAGTGACCTGAATAAGCTGTATCTGTCGCTGGGCAGGGCTTTTGCGGGGCATCCGGAAGAGGAAAGCCTGAGACGCCAGCTTGAGCTGTTTCTGGTTTCCCGCATGTATTTCATCCCTTCCTTTATGGGATTTTCAGACGAAGCCAGTATTATGGGTTATGTCTTTCCCTTTTCGGAGCTTAAGCCGGGGAGCCGGATCGTTTTGTATGGCGCGGGAATGATCGGCGTGCGTTATTACAGGCAGATCCACAGGCAGGGCCTGCTGCAGATGGCCGCATGGGTGGATAAAAACTGGGAGCGGCATGCAGAACAGAACTTCCCCGTGTCGTCGCCCGAAAAGCTGGCGGACTGCGACTATGATTATGTCATCATCGCTGTAAAGAAAAAAGGACTGGCCGAAGAAATAAAAAAAGAACTGGTGGAATGGCGGGGAGTTGCCGGGGAGCGCATTTTGTGGCGCGAGCCTGCCCTTTTGTAAGGAACAGGAAAAGGAATAGGAAAAGGAATAGGAAAAAAACAGGAGGACTGCAGAGTGAATGTTATTTGTGCTCCGTCGGGAGTCATGGGAATCGTCCACCCCGCTCAGGGGATCCTGGACATGGCGGGGGCCGGGTTTGAAAATATCCTGCTGGACCTGTCTGCCTTCTGGTCTCCGCAGGCGCTGGAGACATCGGGAAACCTGGAAAGCCCTGCCGTCATTGACGCTCTTTTGCCGAAATATCATGGGGCCGGCCTCCATACCCCGGCGGCCCGCGCGCCCTGGCTTGTGCCGGACACAAAACGCACGGACCCTGGCGGCCTGCTTCTTTCTCTGGCAAAGGAAAGCCTCCGTCTCTGCGGCCGGGCCGGCTGCAGAACGCTGATTGTAAGACCTCTTTTTGCCGGCCTGGCGCAGGGGGAGGAATGGGAGGCAAACCGGGAATTTTATCTGGCGCTGCTTCCTGCTGCCAGAAAGAACCAGGTGACGGTCCTTCTGGAAAACCTGTGCCGTGACCATGCGGGCCATCTTGTCCGCGGGATCTGCTCGGATCCCGGAGAAGCGGCCTCCTGGGTCGACCGGCTGAATGCGGAGGCCGGAGAGGAGCGGTTCGGGTTCTGCATGAACGTGGGAACCTGCAGCCTGTGCGGACAGAATATGCAGGATTTTGCCTGTGTCCTCGGAGCCCGCATAAAGGCGGTCATTTTGCGGGACGGAGACGGCCGGAGGGAAATGTCGGCGCTTCCCTTTACCTGTGTGTCCTGCGGACAGCCGCAGACCGACTGGCTGAGGCTGATCCGGGGCCTGCGGGAAATCAGCTTTGACGGTCAGCTTATCCTGGATTTTGCAGATACGGCGTCTGCGTTTTCACCGCTTCTTCGGCCGGCGCTTCTGCAGCTGGCCAAGGCGTCGGCCGAGTATTTCCGATGGCAGATCGAGATCGAACAGCTGTTAAAGAACAGCTCTTCCATCGTCCTTTTCGGTGCGGGAAACATGTGCCGCAATTATATGAAGTGCTATGGGGATCAGTATCCGCCCCTCTTTACCTGTGATAATAATCCCGGACTTTGGGGAACGGAATTTTGCGGGCTTGAGGTGAAGCCTCCGGAAAGCCTTAGGGAGCTGCCTTGGGACTGTGTGATTTTTATCTGTAATATTTATTACCGGGAGATTGAACGGCAGCTGAAGGGCATGGGGATCCGCAGCCGGATCGCATTTTTTAATGATGAATATATGCCGTCGTTTTACTTTGACCGGCTGGAGGACAGGAGGAAGGCCATTGCAGATCGGAGTACAGACCAAAAACGCAGTAACTGACAGCCATCCGGAGGAGGGGTTTGCGCTGCTTGCGCGCACGGGCTTTTCCTGTGCGGATTTCAGCCTGAACGGGTATCTTCCGAACCAGGTGGTTTATCAGGGGAAAATCAACACTTTTTTTGACAGAAGCATTTCGGAGCTGGAGGCTTTTTTTGCTCCTCACAAATATGCGGCGGCGGCGGCAGAGATCACGGTGAACCAGATGCATATGCCGTATCCGGTCTATGTGCCAAAGGGAAGCCGGGAACTGAATGAATATCTTAGAAGGACGGCAGCAAAAAAGAGTCTGGAGATCTGCGCTTTCTTTGGCTGTCCCTATCTTGTAGTGCACGGGTTTAAACTGGCTTATTTCCTGGGAAATGAGGAACTGGAATGGCGGCGGACAGAGGAATTTTTGGATTTTCTGGCGCCTGCGGCAAGGGAAATGGGCATTACTCTGTGCATTGAGAATCTTTACGACGGGGTCGGAGGCCACATCGCAGAGGGGCCCTGCTGTGATGCAAAAAAAGCGGCGGAACGGATCGACCGGATCAATGAAAGGCATCGGGCCGAGGTTCTTGGGTTCTGCTTTGATACGGGGCATGCCAATCTGGTGGGGCTTGATTTTGAACGGTTTCTCACGACCCTCGGACCAAGGCTCAAGGTTCTGCACATCCATGATAATGACGGGATTTCCGATCTGCACCAGATTCCTTTTACTTTTACAAGGACCAGGGAGAACCGGCCTTCCACGGACTGGGCCGGATTCCTGCGGGGATTAAAAAATATAAATTTTAGCGGAACGCTGAGCTTTGAGACGGCTCCGGTCCTTCATTCGTTTCCCGGAGAGATGAAAGAGGACGTGCTTTCCTTTATAGCAAAAATCGGGCATTATTTTGAGTCTTGTCTGACAATAACGGAGCAGATCTCCTTATAGTAATGATTGACATCCCAACAGATGATTGCTAAAATAGCATATAGAGTCATTTACATGCATGGGAGGAAAGAGAAATGTATCATTGCCATCTGCATTTCTATTTTGCCGGACAGCACTGCAGGGCATTTGAAGTGATAAAGGAGACCGCTCCGTTTGAGCATTTTACTCACGAGTTTGTTTGGAGTGAAAGGCCGGACGAGGCGTTTTTGTCGTCGGCCGACGTGATCTTTGCGAATCTGCAGGGAGATGGCGGAGGGCCGGGAGAGCTGGTATCGGGAAAGCGCCGGGATGCGGAGCTTATCCTGCTTACGGACGAAGCTTCCTGGCCGTGGCCGGCAGATGGAGCAGACAGGCTTCTGGCGGAGATTTCCGATATCTGGAAGCTTCCCATGACGGACGAGGAGATCCGGTTTCGGTTTTTACGGTGGCAGAGGGCCTGCCGGGAGAAAAAGGACGCCTGGCAGACCAGTCATTATCTGGAGGCCACCATCAACAATATTCCCAACCTGGTCTGGTATAAGGACAAGGACGGCATTCACGAAAAGGTCAACGACAGCTTCTGCAGGACCGTGAATAAGACGAAGAAGCAGGTGGAAGGGCGCGGCCACGCCTATATCTGGGATGTGGAGGAAGACGATCCGGCCTGCATTGAGTCGGAGCGGATCGTCATGACCAGCCAGAAAACCTGCGTGTCTGAGGAATGTGTTCAGACCGGGGACGGGGCAAGGCTTCTGACGACCTATAAATCTCCGCTTTATGACCTGGACGGGAGTGTAATGGGTACGGTTGGCGTGGCCATCGACGTGACCCAGGAGCGGGCCTATGAGCAGGAGATCATACAGAAAAACCATACGCTGGAGACCATTTTTACGACTATGGACTGCGGTGTGATGTGCCATACCACGGACGGCTCCAGGATCCTGAGCGTCAACCGGGCGGCCCTTGAGATCCTGGGCTACAGATCTCAGGAGGAGCTGGCGGCGGACGGGTTTGCCATGGTGGCGAATTCCGTTCTGGATGCGGATAAGGAGCGTCTCCGCAAGGCGATCACGGAGCTGCAGACAGAAGGCGACAGCGTAAGCGTGGAATACCGCGTCCGGCATACTAACGGGGATATCCTGCATGTGATGGGAAACATCAAGCTTCTGGAAGAGAACGGGGAACGGTTCTATCAGCGGTTCCTTTTAGACTGTACGGCCCAGAAGCTTCAGGAAAAAGAGCATGAGAGACGGCAGATGGAGCTGGTCCACGCCCTGAGCATTGATTATACGCTGGTCTGCTTCTTTGACCTGGACACGGGATTGGGAAACCGGATCCGTCACGAAGAAAACGGCGACCATACTTTGGAAGAGATTTTTTACGGAGAGCTGTCTCTGGAAGAAAGCATGGAGCGTTACATAGAGGAATTTGTCCATGAGGAGGACCGGGAGGAGGTCCGGGAGTTAATCTGCCGGGAGTATTTAAAAAAGGAGCTGACAAACGAGCCGCAGTGCTACAAAAACTACCGTACCTTGAAAAACGGGAATGAGAGATATTTTCAGATCAAGGTGGTCCGCGCAGGCGAATGGAGGGAAAACAGAGGGATTGTTCTGGGCTTCCGCAGCGTGGACGAGGAAATCCGGAATGAGATGGAGCAGAAGAGTCTTCTGGAGAACGCGCTGACCCAGGCCAACCGGGCCAATAAGGCCAAGAGCGCATTCCTTTCCAATATGTCCCATGACATCCGTACGCCCATGAACGCAATCGTCGGCTTTACGGCCCTGGCCCTCACTCATATCGAGCGCAAGGAGCAGGTGAAGGAGTATCTGAAGAAGATTATGACCTCCGGAAACCACCTGCTGAGCCTTATTAACGACGTGCTGGATATGAGCCGGATCGAGAGCGGGAAAATGCATCTGGAGGAAAAGCCCTGCTGTCTGCCGGATATTCTCCATGGGCTCCGCAACATCGTGCAGGCGGATATCCATGCGAAACAGCTGGAGTTTTACATTGACACGGTGGACGTATTTGACGAAGAGATCTACTGTGACAAGCTCCGGCTCAATCAGGTGCTCTTGAATCTTCTCGGCAATGCCGTTAAATATACCGGCATGGGCGGGATTATTACCATGCGGATTATTGAAAAGCCCGGAGCCCCGGCGGGCTATGCCAATTATGAGTTCCACATCCGGGACACCGGAATCGGCATGAGCGAGGAATTTATTTCACATATTTTCGAGCCCTTTGAGAGGGAAAAGAACACGACTATCAGCGGGATCCAGGGCACCGGCCTCGGCATGGCGATCACGAAAAACATTGTGGACATGATGAACGGCACCATTGAGGTGAAGAGCCGGGAGGGGGCCGGGACAGAGTTCTGCGTTTCCTTTACTTTCCGTCTGGATTCTTCGCAGAAGGAGCCCAAGGACATCCCGGAGCTTAAAAACTGCCGGGCGCTGGTGGTGGACGACGATTTCAACACCTGCGACAGCGTGTCTTATATGCTGGGGCAGATCGGAATGCGGGCGGAATGGACGATGTCCGGAAAAGAGGCGCTTCTGCGCACCCAGCAGGCGCTGATGCGGGGGGACGAGTATAAGGTTTACATTATCGACTGGTTCCTGCCGGATATGAACGGCATTGAGGTGACGAGAAGGATTCGGAAGGAAATGAAGGAGGACGTGCCGGTGATTGTCCTGACGGCCTATGACTGGTCGGATATCGAGGAAGAGGCGAGGGAAGCCGGCGTCACGGCATTCTGCAGTAAGCCGCTGTTTTTGTCGGAGCTGCGGAACTGTCTTTATTCTATTGTCAATGCAGACGAAACCAGGGGGGAGAATTTCCTGGATGAGCTGGCGGATATCCAGGCGGGACGGATCCTTCTGGCGGAGGATAACGAGCTCAATCAGGAGATCGCAACGGAGATCCTGACGGACGCAGGATTTTCGGTGGACGTGGCAGGAAACGGTCAGGATGCCGTGAATATGCTGAAGGTTTCAGAACCCGGATATTATCAGCTGGTGCTGATGGATGTCCAGATGCCGGTGATGAACGGGCATGAGGCTGCCAGGACCATCCGGAAGCTGGAGGACAGGGAGCTGGCCAGCGTGCCGATTTTGGCCATGACGGCCAACGCCTTTGAGGAGGATAAGCAGGCGGCCCTGGAATGCGGGATGAACGGTCATATCGCTAAACCCATCGATGTGGAAAATCTCTTTGCCACGCTGAACAAAGTACTGCGGGAGCAGAGCGCATGAGGAAAGGGGAATGAAGCCTTGTGAAAAGACTGCCGATCGGTATTGACGATTTTCGAAAGATACGGGAAAATGATTATTATTATGTGGATAAATCATTGCTGGTAAAAGAACTTTTGGATAATCATGGAGAGGTGGTCATATTTAACCGGCCGAGGCGGTTTGGAAAAACGCTTGCACTCAGCATGCTGCGGTATTTTTTTGAGAGACCGGCGGACAATGAGGTCAGAACGGAGCTTTTTGAGGGGCTTGCGATTATGGAGGCGGGAGAGCGGTATACTCGCTATAAAGGACGCTATCCGGTGGTCAGCCTGACGCTGAAATCGGCAAAGCAGGGCAGCTTCGAGTTATCCCGCGCCGCTGTTTTAAATGAATTGGCAAAGGAATATGAAAGGCACCGGTCTGTTTTGCAAAGCAGCCGGCTGTCTGCTTTTCAGAAGGAACAGTTTACAGGATTTATGGAAAAGCGGGCAAAGGAGACGGAAATTCCGGCAGCATTGGAGTTTCTGACCAGAATGCTGCACCTGGAAAGCGGGAGTCCTGTGATCGTCCTGCTGGACGAGTATGACGTCCCCCTGGAAAATGCCTGGCTGGAGGGGTTTTATAAGGAAATGGCAGGGTTTGTCCGTGCCTTGTTCGAGATGGCATTAAAATCAAATTCCAGCCTGGAGTTTGCCGTGGTGACGGGATGCCTGCGGATCGCAAAGGAGAGCGTATTCACAGGACTCAACAATCTGGATGTGGTTTCTGTTTTGAATCGGACCTATGCGGAGCATTTTGGCTTTACCGAGACGGAAATTGAGCGGTTTCTTTTGGATTACGGCCTTTCGGACAGGAGGGATGAGGTTCGGGACTGGTACGACGGATATCTGTTCGGAGCAACTAAGGTCTACAATCCCTGGAGTGTTTCCTGCTATGTGCGGGCAGTTGCGGCCGGGGAGGAACAGCCTTTGAAGCCGTACTGGGTGAATACATCCTCCAATGACATTGTGCGGAGGCTGGTGGAACGGGCGGACGCTTCTGCCAGACAGGAGCTGGAGGTCCTGATTGCAGGCGGCGCCATTGAAAAGCCGGTTCATGAAGACATTACTTATGATGAAGCGGAGAAAAGCCAGGATAATCTGTGGAATTTTTTATTTTTTACAGGATATCTGAAAAAGGTGAGCAGCCGCCTGGACATGGAGACGAATTATGTGACGTTGGCGATTCCCAATGCGGAAGTGCGGTATATCTATCGGAACAAGGTGCTGGAATGGTATGACGGACGTCTCAGGCAAAAGGATTTTACCACTTTCTATCAGGCAGTTTTAAGAGGGGATCGGGAGGCTCTGGAGCGGGAGCTGTCCAGAAGCCTGATGGAAACCATCAGTTTCTATGATTACAGAGAAGAATACTATCACGCTTATACGGCCGGACTCCTGAAGTTCATGGACGGGTATCTGGTGAAATCCAACCGGGAAAGCGGCCTTGGAAGAAGCGATATTGAACTGTTATCGGCGCCCTATGAAGGAATTGCGGTTATCATAGAGGTAAAAGTGGCGGATTCTTATGCAGAGATGAATCAAAAGGCGGAAGAAGCCTTGTGGCAGATCCGGGAGCGGCAATACGGAGCGGAGCTTCGGGAGGAGGGATACCATACCTTTATCAGATACGGAATCGCATTTTATAAAAAACTCTGCCGTGTCTGTACAGAAAAAACGACGGCAGATGCCAGGGGACTCCTGCCTGGCATCTGCCGTTATTTTTTTCATTTTTTTTGAATTCCGAGTTTCTCCCCGGCCTGCACCAGGGTTTCGGCACCCTCCCGGCTGTTTTTCAGAAGATCGGCGTCCAGAACTGCCGCCTCCGGTTCCAGAAAGAGGATCACCGTGGAGCCTCCGAACTCGAAATATCCTTTTTCCATGCCGCGGGACACAGGGCGGGCCCCAGAATGGTGGTTTCGTATTTTTCCCACCATCAGGGCTCCCACCTCCATCATAAGGACGGTGCCGAAGGAGGAGGTTTTTAAGAGGCAGTACTGTCTGGAATTTTCTTTGTAAATGGGACAGACGTCATTTGCGGCGGGATTGACGGTGTGGAGGACGCCGGGGATCACCCGGTCCGGGCTTTTCCTTCCGCTGTCCGGATAAAAGTAATGGTGGTAATCGTCCACCGTCAGGCGAAAAAGCAGAGCCTGCCCGCCATAATAGCGGCGGGCCAGCTTTTTATCTCTCAAAAGGCTTTTTGCCGTATAGGCCGTCTGCTTGACGAAGAGCTGCCCTTCTTCGGAAATGGGGCAGACCGTGAGCTTTGCGTCGCAGGGACTGACCAGATGGGAAGGCTCTTTGTCAAAAGGCCGCAGCCCCTCTTTAATGGTCCTGGTAAAAAAAGCGTTATAGGACGGGTAATGCTCCTGCTCGTAGAGACTCAGATCGATGTGGTTCTTTTTCACAAAGGGGCGGATCAGAGGGCGGGAGAGGAAGCTCCCCAAAAAGGCCCCTCCGATTTTGGAGACGACGGGCCGGGGCAGGAGCCGTACTGCCGCCCGCCCGGGAAGGGTGCCGTAAAGGACCGATAAAAACCGGTCCTGTCCGTCGTTGCCCCGAATTTCAGTTCCATTTCTTGTCCTGTAAATCATGAAGCTTCCCCCTGTGTCATTCCTCGAATATTTTATCAATGATGGGACTGCTGTCGTCGTAGGGCTTCGGAACCCGGAAGGTGCTGTAGATCGCAAGAGCGGTCAGGGCGGCCGCCACAATGGCCACCAGTGCGGCCAGGGTGTGGTTGTTGGGCTTGCGGAAGGGAAAATCCACGATGAAAAGGATCCCGACCGCCAGAAGCACAAGATGCAGAAGAACCAGGAACACGAAATCCGGCAGGAAGAACTGGGTCATGAAGATTAAGGGCAGGACCACCGACATGGAAGTGATGGGAAGCCCGTGGTAGTAGTGGTTGGCGCCGCCTTCCGTCTGCTGTCTCCTTCCTTCCAGCACGTTGAAAAAGGCCAGCCGGATCACGGAGCAGACGCAGTAGACGGAAATAACCAGCAGCCCTAAGACGCCCCGGACACCCAGGAGATAGCAGATCAGGGCGGGAAAGGCGCCGAAACAGACCACGTCGCAGAGGGAGTCGATCTGAATGCCGAATGCCTTTTCGTCCTCGGTGCGGTCCTTTTTGGTGCGGGCGATCTTGCCGTCAAACATGTCGCATAAGCCCGAGAGGGCCAGGCAGAAAATGGCGGTTTTGAAGTGCCCGTGGATGGCCTGGGTCATTCCGAATACGGAAGAAATCAGGCTTATGTAAGTTAGGACCACCGTATAGTTATAAAATCCAATCATGTTGCTTGGCCTCCTGAGTTTGAGTCTTTTGAATGATCCTTCCCTATGATAAAGTGTGCGGCCACGGTCATGACTGCGCTGATGGTAAGCTGGGAATAGTAGCTGATCCCACGGCTTATGATCATGGCGGGCAGGAGCAGGGAAGGCCCGAAGATAGGGGCGAAAATGGATAAAAACAGTTTTTCGCTGATTCCCATTCCTCCAGGAAGGGGGAGCATATCCACCGCCAGGGAAATCATTCCCTGCAGGCAGACAATGGTGACCGGGTTTTCGCCGGCAAGGCCGAAGGCCCGGTAAGTAAGCCAGGTGACAAAAAAGAGCAGAAGTCTCTGGACCACGGTGATCAGGAAAGCGCGGATGACAACCGGCTTATGCTTCCAGTAAAATTCTCCGGCCGCATGATAGTCGTCCATGGAGGCTTCCAGCTTTTTAAGCCGTTTCCCTTTTTTTCGGAGCAGATGGAGATGCTCCAGCAGCTTAAGGCCCTTTACCATGATCCATTTGGCCAGCTTCGGATGAAATACCAGGATCATCATAAAGACCACACAGAATACATTAAGGGCCAGACCCAGGTACATCCAGAAGAGGACCGGCTCCAGGTAATGCATAACACGGCCAGGACGGATAATAAGGACCAGGGCTCCCAGCACCACCAGGACCAGCTTGTAGGTGATGGTGACGATCATCAGGACCAGGGTGGATTCCGGTATGGGGATGTCGTCTTTTTTCATGTAATAAACCTGGGCGGGCTGTCCTCCCGTGGCCGAGGGCGTGATGCAGCTGAAAAAGAATCCGACGAAGGAATAGAGATAGCATCTGGCCGCCCGGACCTTGTAGCCCAGGACCCGGAGCAGGTAGCAGATGATCACGGATTCTCCCAGAATAAAGGTCACCACACATGCCACTCCTAAAAGGAGAAACACGGGATTTGCAGTTTTTACGTAAGAAAAGACCAGATTCAGGTCTTCTCCGCGGAATACTGCCCAGATGGTCAGGGAAAAGACCGTGAGCAGAAACGCCAGATTTAACAGATTCTTTTTTTTACTTCCCATATGTCCTTCCTGCCTGTGTCAAATTTTCTGTCATATTGCATGTTTGCGCGGAAGCTGCTGCTGACGCAGCACGCCCCAGGCGGAGAATCAAGCCGCATCAGGATCCTTTTTTATTTATGTCTCCAGACCTTTTCGTTTATGCCTTCAAAAAAATCCATAACCGGCCGGTACCAGTCGTATTTCAGGGACAGGGACCAGCAAAGCTGCGCCAGCCCGACGCCGCCGATGACGTCCACCAGGTAATGCTGTTTGGTGAACTGGGTGGACAGACAGATCAACAGAGTGAAGATCAGGGAAAATGTCTGATACCATCCCGGTATGCGGCTCTGCCTGCGGATCCCGACGTAGCAGAACCAGCTGGTAAGGCAGTGGATGGAGGGGAACAGGTTGGTGGGAGCGTCGACGGCGTAGAGCCACCGCATGATTTCTTCCCAGATTCCGTTCCCGATCACCTCCGGCCTCACGTTGGTGGTCGGAAGCAGGACAAAAAAGATTCCGCAGACGAGGCGGGAGATAAGGTCTGCCGTCACGAAGCGGTATAAATGTTCTTTTCCAAGCCCTGCGATGAGAAGATAGTTGACCACCCAGAACAGGTAGCAGATAAAGTATATGCTGACCCATGCGGGGCAAAAGGGGATCATCCGGTCCAGGGGCGTCGTAAGGTCGTAGTGATGCGCTCCCTCCATAAAAATCCGCAGAACGAAATAGACAAAGTCGTTGATCAGAAAACAGGTCAGCAGCGGAATCAATCCGTCAATAGGAAGGCGCGATAACAGTTTCTTCATATTTTAATAGTATAGTTCAAGTATATAAGAAAGGCTTTTAAAAAGAACTGCCCGGAAGGAATTTGGCCCGCCGGGCAGTAATTGGTTATCGTGTGTCGTCAGATGCTGATGATGCCGAAGGCGCTTAAGACAGAGCTTATAAGGATCGCCACGATGCAGATGGGCGCAAGGTACTTGATTACAAAGATGAACAGACCTTTTCCTTTGAAGCTGGCGCCTTCTGTCTCTGCCTCTTCGATTACGGCCGAAGGCTTGATGATGTAGCCGATCAGGATACAGGTCAGGAAAGCCACGATGGGCATCAGGACACTGTTGCTGACAAAGTCGAAGAAGTCCAGGAAGGCCATGCCGATGATCTGGACCTGGGCGAGAGCGCCGTAGCCAAGGGCTGACAAACTTCCCAGGGCAATGAGGATCAGGGCCGTCACGATACAGCTGGTCATCCGCTTCATTCCTGTTTTATCGCAGATGATGGAAACCACCGTCTCCGTCAGGGAAATGGCGGAGGTAAGCGCCGCAAATAACACCAGGAGGAAGAACAGGGTTCCGATGATGTTGGTGACAGCGATGCTTCCGAATACCTTCGGGAGCGTAATGAACATAAGGCCCGGGCCCGCATTGACGTCTGCGCCGAAGGAGAAGACTGCGGGAATAACCATCAGGCCGGCCAGGAATGCGATTCCGGTGTCAAAGATTTCGATCTGATGGACAGACGCCGTCAGATGAGAATCTTTTTTCATATAGGAGCCGTAGGTAATCATAATGCCCATGGCCAGGGACATGGAATAAAATAACTGTCCCATGGCCGCCAGGATCGTTGTTGCGGAAAATTTACTGAAGTCCGGCTTCAGGTAGTAGATCACGCCGTCCATGGCTCCGGGCAGAGTCAGGCAGTAGATGGCAATACCCAGGGAAAGAAGTACCAGCAGGGGCATCATGACCTTGCTGACCTTTTCTACGCCTTTTTCTACGCCGGTCATAACAATGAGCACGGTGATGGCCACAAAGATGATGAACCACACCATGGGCGAGGTGGACGAGATGAACTCGCTGAAATAGCTGTCGCCTGCCAGGGTCGCGCCGCTGCCGGTCCCGTAGACCACCAGGTATTTGATGACCCATCCGCCGATCACGCAGTAATAAGGCGTGATGATGATGGGCACCAGGGACGCCAGCGGCCCAAGGAAGCGGAACCGCTTGTCAAGGACGCCGTAGGCATGGATGGCGCTCTGCCTGGTCTTTCTGCCGATGGCGATCTCTGCCACCATCAAGGCGAAGCCGAAAGTGACGGCCAGGATCAGATATACCAGAAGGAAGATCCCTCCGCCGTATTTGGCTGCCAGGTAAGGAAATCTCCAGATATTGCCGAGTCCTACTGCAGAACCGGAAGCCGCCAGGACGAATCCCAGCTTCCCGGAGAAGCTGCTTCTTTTTGTCGTTTGTTCCATACTTTTCCCTCCAAAATAGTCATTTCTCTCTAGTATACAATAAAATTGCCTGCGGGACAAGGGAAAAGTGAATTTTCCGTAAAAATCCTAAAAATTATATTATTGGATAATTCTCTATTTTTTCCCTATTTCTTTCTTTTTTTATGTTTTTGCACATTTATCAAAAAAAGGCGAAGGGATTTACTTTGCGATCCAAAGGGAATGTGGTATACTCTAAGATATATGTGCGGGGGGAGGCGGGGGAATGAATATCAGGGAACAGCTGGAAGCTTTGGAGGAGGCCACTTTGAGCCCTTATGCGGCGCTGAGCAGGGATACCAGAGGGCGTCAGCGGGAGGAAGAGCCCTGCGACATCCGTCCGGCCTATCAGAGGGACCGGGACCGGATTCTCCATTCCAAATCCTTTCGGCGGCTGAAGCACAAGACGCAGGTATTTTTGTCCCCGGTGGGGGACCATTACCGGACCAGGCTGACCCACACCCTGGAGGTGGCCCAGATCGCCAGGACCATTTCCAGGTCCCTACGGCTCAACGAGGAGCTGACGGAGGCCATTGCCCTGGGCCACGACCTGGGACATACTCCCTTCGGCCATGCGGGGGAGGCGGCCCTTGATTCTGTCTGTACCGGCGGTTTTGCCCACTATAAGCAGAGTGTGCGGGTGGTGGAGCGGCTGGAGAAGGACGGGATGGGCCTCAATCTCACCTGGGAGGTGCGGGACGGCATCTTGAATCACAGGACTTCGGGGAATCCCTCCACCCTGGAGGGAAAGGTGGTGCGGCTTTCCGACAAGATCGCCTACATAAACCATGACATCGACGACGCCATCCGGGCGGGGATCCTCACGGAAAAGGATCTTCCGGCGGAATATACGGACATCCTCGGGCATACCGTAAGAGAGCGGCTGAACACCCTCATCCACAATATCATCGGGGAGAGCGTGGGAAGGCCAAAGATCCGCATGTCCCCGGAGGTGGAGAACGCCATGGGGAATCTCAGGAGTTTTATGTTTGAGCATGTCTACACCAACAGCGTGTCCAAGGAGGAGGATCCCAGGGCGAAGGAGCTTCTGATCGCACTGTTTGCCTATTACCGGAAACATACGGAGGAGCTTCCGGAGGAATACCGGCGGCTAATGGAGCAGGGGGAACCCGAGGAGCGGGCAGTCTGCGATTATATCGCGGGCATGAGCGACGGCTATGCCATCGACACTTTCACGGAGCTGTTCGTGCCGAAGGCGTGGAAAAACTGACAGAGGTGAGGTTATGTATTATCCGGATGAGCTGGTGGAGGAGGTCCGCTCCAGAAACGATATCGTGGATGTGATCTCCTCCTATGTGAAACTGCAGAAGAAAGGCGGCACCTATTTCGGCCTCTGCCCCTTCCACAACGAAAAGACCCCCTCCTTCTCGGTGACGCCGGGGAAGCAGATGTACTACTGCTTCGGGTGCGGGGCGGGCGGAAACGTGATCACCTTCCTGATGGAATATGAGAACTATACCTTCCGGGAGGCCCTGGAGTCTCTGGCGGAGCGGGCCGGGGTGGAGCTCCCGAAGGGGGAGGAGAGCGCTGAGGCGAGGAGGCAGGCGGATCTGCGCTCCAGGATCCTGGAGGCCAACAAAGAGGCGGGGAGATATTTTTATTACCAGTTAAAAGGACCCGGCGGAAAGCGGGCTTACGAATACCTGACGGGGAGGGGGCTCACGGAGGAGACCATCCGGCGGTTCGGAATCGGCTATTCCAATATGTACAGCGACGATCTCTACCGGTATCTGAAAAAGAAGGGCTTCCCGGATGAGATCCTCAAGGAGAGCGGGCTTGTGAAGATCGGGGAGCGGGGCGCCCACGACCGGTTCTGGAACCGGGCCATGTTCCCCATTATGGACGCAAACGGAAAGATCATCGGCTTTGGCGGCCGGGTCATGGGGGAGGGGGAGCCCAAATACCTGAATTCCCCGGAGACGAGGGTCTTTGACAAGAGCCGGAACCTCTACGGGCTCAATTACGCCAGGACGGCCAGGAAGCCCTACATGCTGCTCTGCGAGGGCTACATGGACGTGATCTCCATGCACCAGGCCGGCTTTACCAACGCGGTGGCTTCTCTGGGGACGGCCTTCACGCCGGGACACGCGAACCTGCTGCGCCGCTATACGGAGCAGGCGGTCCTCACCTACGACAGCGACGGAGCGGGGGTGAAGGCGGCTCTCAGGGCCATCCCCATCTTAAAAGAGGCGGGCATATCGGCAAAGGTTTTAAACTTAAAACCCTACAAGGACCCGGACGAATTCATAAAGGCCCTGGGCCGGGAAGCCTTTGAGGAGCGGATCGGCCAGGCGAAGAACAGCTTTCTTTTTGAGACGGACGTGCTCTACGGCCAGTATGATATGGGCGACCCGGAGCAGAAGACCGCCTTCCACAATGCCCTTGCGGGAAAGCTTTTACAGTTTACGGAGCGGCTGGAGCGGGAAAACTACATGGAGGCGGCCGCGAGACAGTATCTGATCGACTATGACAGCCTGAAAAGCCTGGTGAACGCCATGGGGGGCCGGCTTGGTCCCGGGAACGGGCCGGGGAGGGCGGCCGGCAGGACAGAAAAGAAGGAGAAGCCGGACGGGATCCGGCAGTCCCAGAAGATCCTCCTCACCTGGCTCATCGAGGATGAGCGGGTCTATCCGGCGGTGAAGGGGATCCTCTCGCCGGAGGATTTTACGGAGGAATTATACCGGCGGGCCGCCGGGATGGTTTACGAGGGCCTGGAGGCGGGATCGCTCTCGCCGGCGGATATCCTGAACCATTTTATCAACGACGAAGATGAATATAAGGAAGTGGCATCGCTGTTCAACACTTCCCTTTCGGAGCTTTCCAAAGAGGAACGGGAGAAGGCGTTTGCGGAGACGGTGAAACGGGTGAAACGGCACAGTCTGGAGGAAAAGATCCGGAATGTGACGGACATTTCTCTTCTGCAGACGCTCATGAAGGAGCAGGCCGGCATAAACGGACTGCATATTTCTCTCAATTAAGGAAATACTTTGTGCAACAGCAGTAGACGGTGACGGAAGGATGGGAGTTAATATGGAGGCGGTGAATCTCCGACTGGAGGACAAGCTGGCGGGCCTGCTTTCGCTGGCGGCACGGAGGAAGAACATTCTGGACTATCAGGACATTATGGAGGCACTGGAGGAGGACAGTCTGAGTGCGGACTGCATCGACCGGACCTTCCAGGTGCTGGAAGCCGCGGGAGTGGAGATACAGAGCGGGTTTGCGGAGGTTTTTCCGGAGGAGGAAGAGGAGGAACTTCCTCTGCCTCCGCTTCCTCCGGAAACACCTCCGCAAACCCGCTCTGTATCTCCACTCCCGCGGCTTCCAGCACCTGAAAGGTCCGGTCAATGCAGT
>CATJIW010000216.1 GCA_949740745.1 uncultured Lachnospiraceae bacterium
CCCCCGCCACAGCCATGGCCATGCCCGGAACCGTCTTTACCACCAGGATGTTCTGAGCCATGTCCATGGAAAGAAATCCGTCCCGGAGGATGCGGATATATTTTTCATTTAAATTGCTGTCCGTTTTGTGGAGCACCACGTATCTCTGCCCGCCCCGTTCCATGGGCACCTTCGTCAGCTTCAGCTCCCGGATGTCCCTGGAAACGGTTGCCTGAGTGACCGCAAAGCCCGCCGCCCTCAGCCTGTCCGCCAGCTCTTCCTGGGTCTCGATCTCATATTTTCCGATCAGTTCCACAATTTTGCTGTGGCGTTCCAGTTTCATATGCCCTGTCTCCCTCCTCTATTCCGCCGACATTTTATGGCGGAGCGTTTCCAAAAAGCCGATGCGGGAAAGCTTCAGGATCTTCGTGGTCCTCTCCGCCTTCTCGATCTCGATAAAGTCCCCCGGCAGAAGCGGGAACTGACTGTCACTGTCAAAGCTTACCAGCGCATCCGTCTCCGGCCTTCCCGGAAGCGCCGCCAGCTCCAGCTTGATCCTGCTCTTATCGGAAAACACGATACTCCGGTTCAACATTCCGTGGGGCGCCACCGGAGTCAGCACCAGAAGAGAGGCTGTCGGCTCCACGATGGGCCCGCCCGCCGACAGATTATAAGCCGTCGACCCTGTGGGTGTCGCCACGATCATGCCGTCTGCCGCATAGGCGCTTAAAAATTCCCCGTCTACATAAACGCGAAAGCGGACGATCTTAAAGCCGGAGCCTCTTCCCACCAGAATATCGTTGAGGGCAATATCCGATCCGACGGGACTTCCCTGCCGGTACAAAGTGCCTTTTAACATCATCCGCTCCTCTATGACCGCCGGTCCGTGGGAAAGAAGGCCGGAAAGACCGGAGCGCGCCATCTGCACGTCCAGCTCCGCCAGATACCCCAGCGTCCCCAGGTTAACGCCTAAAAGAGGCACGTCCTTCTCCCTAAGCTCCCTTGCCGCCTGAAGAAGCGTCCCGTCCCCTCCGAGCACCAGGACGCAGTCACAGTCCTCCTGCATGGGCCCCTCTCCGCAAAGCACGCATTCCCGTCCCCGGCTCTCCAGAAAATCCCGGATCTTTTCCGTCACGGACAATTTCGGATCCTTGTCTTTATTGGTGATCATATAAAATCGGTTCATCTCAGTTCCTCGTGGGCCTTCGCCACCACCGCTTCCGGATCGATCCCCGGAGCGTCCTCTCCGTTCTTTTCCAGGTGAAGCAGATACTCGATATTCCCCTCCGGCCCCTTAATGGGAGAAAAATCCAGGTGCTTCCTTCCAAACTCCAGGCCGGCCGCAAACTCCATGACCCTTTCGACCACCTCCAGATGGGTTTCGGCCTCCCGGACCACGCCCTTTTTCCCCACCTTTTCCCGTCCTGCCTCAAACTGAGGCTTAATCAGGCAGACAATCTCTCCCCCGGGCAGAAGAAGCTCCTTCACGGGCCCGAGCACTTTGGTCAGAGAAATAAAGGAAACGTCAATGGAGGCAAAGGAAACGGCCTCTCCGATATCCGCCCCGGTCACGTAACGGATATTGGTCTTTTCCATACAGACCACCCTGGGATCCTGCCGCAGCTTCCAGGCAAGCTGCCCCCTCCCCACGTCCACGGAAAACACCTTTTCTGCGCCGTTTTGCAGCATGCAGTCCGTAAACCCTCCGGTAGAAGCGCCCACGTCCATGCAGACCCTTCCGGAAAGAGACAGGCCGAAACGGCTCATGGCCTTCTCCAGCTTAAGTCCCCCTCTGCTTACGTATTTCAGCGTCTGTCCCCTGACCTCAAGGGACGCATCCGCAGGAAAAGAGGCTCCCGCCTTGTCTTCCCGCTGCCCGTTTACGAAAACAATCCCTTCCATGATCATCGCCTTTGCCTTTTCTCTGGATTCCGCAAAACCCCCGGACACCAGAAGCACGTCCAGCCGTTCTTTCATGCTCCGCTTTCCTTCCCGTCGTTTATGCTCCGTCCGTTTTCTGCCCTGAAGGTTTGATTCCCCTTCCCTTCCTTCCGGCCCTTCTCTCCCCGGACGCCCTTTCTTCGTATATTTCCTCTTCAGATATTCCCTTTTCGTATACTCTCTTTTCCGACACTTTCGTCCCGGCACTTTCTTTTCGGACGTTTTCTTTCCGGGCCGTTTCCTTCCAGACCTTCAGGATCCGCTCCAGAACCGCGTCTGCCGAAAGCCCCAGCTTCTTTTTCAGGACTTCCGTTCCGCCCTGCTCCACAAACGTATCCGGAACCGCCGCCTTTATCACTCTTCTTTTTACCTCCTGCTCTCCGAACCAGCCGGAAAGCCTCTCTCCGAAACCTCCCGCCGCCACGTTTTCCTCCAGGGCGGCGAAAAGGCTGTGATCCTCTGCCAGCTCCAGGAAAAGCTCCGTATCCATGGGCTTTACAAACCGCACATTTACGAGAGTGGCCGAAATCCCGGCCTGTTTTAAACCCTCGCAGACCGAAAGAGCCGTTTCCACCATGGAGCCTACTGCCAGCAGGGCGATCCCCTTCCCCCGGAAGATCACCTCGCTTTTCCCCATCTTAACAGGCTCCTTATATTCCTTCAGCCCGTCCCAGGCCGCTCCTCTGGGATAGCGGATCGCAAAAGGGACGCCGCAGGCCAGGCCGAATTTTAAACCGTCCCTGAGCTCGTATCTGTTTTTCGGCGCAAACACCGTCATGCCCGGAATGCTCCCCAGGTAGGACAGGTCAAATACGCCCTGATGGGTCTCTCCGTCGCTTCCCACAAGTCCCGCCCGGTCAAGGGCAAACACCACGGGAAGCTGCTGCAGACAGACGTCGTGAAGGATCTGGTCATAGGCCCTCTGAAGGAAGGTCGAATACACGGCCACCACCGGCTTCAATCCCCCCGCCGCCATGCCGGCCGCAAAGGTAACGGCGTGCTCTTCCGCAATCCCCACGTCGTAAAACCGGTCCGGATAAAGAGAAGCGAACCGTTTCAATCCCGTCCCCTCCGGCATGGCAGCCGTGACGGCCACCACCCTTTCGTCCTTTTCGGCAAGCCTGCAAAGCGCACGGGAAAAAGCCTCCGTATAGCTGGGGGAAACGTTTCCCGCAAGGCTTTTTCCTGTCTCCGGATCAAAAGGAGACACGCCGTGATACCGGGCCGGGTACCGCTCCGCCGGCTCGTAGCCCTTCCCTTTCTTCGTCTTCACATGGATCAGCACCGGACGGTCGATCTTTTTTGCCTCTTCAAAAATACGGACCATCTGAGGGACATTGTACCCGTCGATGGGACCCACATAGGTAATGTCCAGATTTTCAAAAAGCATTCCGGGCACCATCATCATCTGCTTCAGGGCCATTTTCGCCTGGCTGATGTTTTCCACCAGGGACTCGCCCACCCCCGGCACCTTGGAAAGCCCCCGGCGCACGTCCCGTTTTAAATTGTTATAGCCGCTTCCCAGGCGGATCCCGGAAAGGTATCTGGAAAATCCGCCCGTGCTCTCAGAAATGGACATATTGTTGTCGTTGAGCACAATGATAAAATTGCTTTTTAAGCGGGAGGCATTGTTAAGCGCCTCGTAAGCCATCCCGCCGGAAAGCGCCCCGTCCCCGATAACGGAAACCACCGTGTAAGCCCCGCCCAGCCGGTCTCTGGCCTCCACCAGCCCAAGCCCCGCCGAAATGGACGTGGAGCTGTGGCCCGTGTCAAAGCAGTCATAGTCCGACTCCTTCCGTTTGGGAAAGCCGCTTAAGCCGCCGTATTCTCTGAGGCTGTCAAACCCTTCCCTTCTCCCGGACAACAGCTTATGGGTATAGGCCTGATGGCCCACGTCCCATACGATCTTGTCCTCCGGCAGATCCAGAGCCAGATGAAGCGCCATAGTAAGCTCCACCACTCCCAGGTTAGAAGCCAGATGTCCTCCATGTGCGCTTACCTTTTCCAGCAGAAACTGCCGGATCTCGGCCGCCAGCTCCTGATATTTTCCGGGGTCCAGAGCCTTCAGATCCTCCGGAGAACTGATTTTCTCTAACATGGCCTTAAAACCCCTCTTATTTTTCTCTTGTAATCAGCGCAAGGATCAATTCCTTCAGGAACCCGTTCCGGACAGGAAAGCTCTCCAGCGTCTCCACTGCCCGTCTGGAATAAAACTCCACCTGTTTCCTGGCAGCGGAAAGCCCTTTCAGCGTCACATAAGTGGTCTTTTCATTTTTTTCATCGCTCCCCACCGGTTTTCCAAGAACCTCCTGGGCTCCGGTCACATCCAGAATGTCGTCCTGGATCTGGAACGCCATTCCCACGTCCAGGGCCGCCCGGCCCACCAGGGCCGTCTGCTCCCGATCTGCGCCTCCAAGGACAGCCCCGATCATCATGGAAGCCTCCAGAAGCGCCCCTGTTTTTAACCGGTAGATAAAATCCAGCTTTTCCTCCGGCACCGGCTTTCCCGTCAGCTCCACGTCAACGGTCTGGCCGCCGATCATCCCATAGATCCCGGTCTTTTCCGCCAGGATCCCGATGCAGGCGCCTACCAGATCCGGCCGGTCCGTCTCCCGGAAGGCTTTCGCCGCCGTCTCAAAGGCATAGATCATCAGGGCGTCTCCGGCCAGGATGGCCATATCCTCCCCGTAAACCACCCAGGTGGTCTTTCTGCCCCTCCGGTATTCGTCTGCGTCCATGGCAGGCAGATCGTCATGTACCAGCGAGGAGGAATGGATCATCTCAATGGCCGCCATAAAGGGGCCCAGCTCCTTTCCTTCTCTGCAGAACATCCGGCTGCTCTCCTGCATAAGGAGCGGGCGGAGCCTTTTCCCTCCCGCCAGCACGCTGTAATTCACCGCCTCAAGGACGGTTTTCTGAAATCCCTTCTCCTCCGGCAGGAATTCACGGAGCAGCTTTTCTATCTCCCCCACTTTCCCATTTAATTCTTCCTTAAAGCTCATGGAGTTCCCCACTTTCTTCTAAAACAAGTACCTTTTTCTCCACTTTATCAATATTTTCCCTGCACTGCTTCACCAGCTCCAGTCCTTTCGCATAGGTCTCAAAGGACTCCTCCAGAGTAAGCCCGTCCCCCTCCAGACGCTCCAACAGCCCGTCCAGCGTTTCAAAGGCCTCTTCTATACTTAAGGGTTCTTTTTTTTCTTCCATATTACTTTATTCCTCTCCGGCAAGGATCCGGTCCGTTACCCTCGCCCGCAGGACACCGTCCGAAAGACGCAGATCCAAAAGCTCGCCGCAGGACGCCTCCGACGCAGACCTGAGGCGTTTTCCGTCTCCCTTTGTCACAAAGGCATATCCGCCCGTAATCCTGTCCAGGGGCGAACAGCCCTTCAGCCGTCCTGCCAAAAGCTCCAGCCTGTGATTTCTGCTTCTCAGTATTTTCTCCATGGCGGCAGAGAGCCTGTCCTGAATGCTGTCCAAAAGCTGCCTCTTTTCTGCCGTTACATGGTCCGGCCTGAATCTCTGCATAAGGAGCGCCCGCCGCTCCAGCTCTCTTCTGCAGGAATGAAGCCGCTGCTCCATTGCCGCCTTCAGCCGTCTCTCCCCCTCATTCAGCTCCGCAAGGAACAGGCCGTATTCAAAAACCGCCAGTTCCGCCGCCGCAGAGGGGGTCGGCGCCCTGAGATCTGCCACAAAGTCCGCAATGGTAAAATCCGTTTCATGGCCCACGGCGGAAATAATCGGAACGGAGCAGTCGAAAATGGCCTGCGCCACCCGTTCCTCATTGAACGCCCACAGATCCTCTATGGAACCTCCGCCCCGCCCCACGATCATGCAGTCCACGCCGAAGCTCTCCAGGGCCTCAATCCCGGCTGCAATGGTCTCGGCAGCTCCCTCACCCTGTACCTTCGCCGGATAGAGGTAAATGCTCACATAAGGGTTCCGCCTGCGGGAAATGCTTATAATATCCCGGACGGCCGCACCCGTATCGGCCGTGACCACTCCCAGCCTCTTCACATAGCGGGGAATGGGCTGCTTGTACTCTTCGGCAAAAAGCCCCCGGTCAAGAAGCTCCTGCTTAAGGGCCTCAAACTGCTCATAAAGGCCGCCGATCCCGTCCAGAGAGATCTCCCTGGCATAGAGCTGGTACTTCCCGTCCCGCTCGTAAATCCCCACATATCCCCTGACCACCACCTGCTGCCCTTCCTTCATATGAAACGGCAGTCCCTTCCTGTTACCTGCAAACATCACCGCCTGGAGCAGGGAGCCCTGTTCTTTTAAGGTAAAATAGATGTGTCCGGAGGAATGATATTTGCAGTTGGAAACCTCGCCCCGCACCGAAACGGAGCCAAGAAGGTAATCCTGGGTAAACATATTTTTGATATAGTCATTGATCTGCCTGACCGAATACGTGCCCCGTCCCATGGGTCACGGCTCCGTCACAAGTTTCGCCAGGATTCCGTTGACAAAAGAGGGGGAATCGTCCCCTCCGTATTTTCTGGCAATTTCCACCGCCTCATTGATGGCCACCTTCTCCGGGACAGATTCCTCATGGCGCATCTCATAGAGGGCCAGCCTTAAAACCGTTAAATCCACCTTGCCCATACGCCCCGTCTTCCATCCCCTGGCCACCTCGTTGAGCTTCTCGTCCAGCTCCGGCACCAGCCGGTAAACGGCATCCGTCTTCTCCTGCATATACGCCCTGTCCTTCTCCTCCAGAGGCGACAGCTCTTCCAGATACCTCTCTACCTGCTCCTTAAATTCCTTTTCCGCATCAAAAAACTCCCGGCGGAACAGCATCCGGAATATATGCTCTCTCAGCTCTCGTCTGTTCATGTTGTCCTCCAATCCGACTGTCTGTGTCACCGGCGCCTTCTGCCGGATATCAGGTTTCCCAATATGATGAAAAAGGGTGCCTTTTTACAGCACCCTTTTCAGTTCCCTCCGGCCCCGTCCGTTCCGGAGCCTGCTTTTCTATCTGGTCTTGTCAATGTTCACACCGGCGATCTTCACATTCACGTCGATCACCGAAAGGCCCGTCATATTTTCAATGGCCGTTTTCACCCGTTCCTGGACC
>CATJIW010000217.1 GCA_949740745.1 uncultured Lachnospiraceae bacterium
GAAGTGATGAGCGGCCTCAGCGGCCAGGCAGAGCGGCTGGAGGGCATTGATATCAAGTCTGGCATCCTGGGCCTTTCCGGCAGCATCCAGTATAAGACCCACATCCAGAGCTACGGATGGGAGAAGGACTGGAAGCAGAACGGCCAGATGAGCGGCACCAGCGGCCAGGCAAAACGGCTGGAGGCCATTCAGATCCGGTTGACAGGGGAGCTTGAACGGCAGTATGATGTATACTATCGGGTCCATGCCCAGAGTTACGGGTGGCTTGGCTGGGCGAAGAACGGAGAGAATGCCGGGACGGCCGGCTATGCGAAACGGCTGGAGGGCATTGAGATCCGCCTGGTGGAAAAAGGCGGACGTGCGCCCGGGGCGACGGCCCGGCCCTATGTGGCGAAATAGAGAAAGGAAGCGAAGTTCATGAATTCCATCCTGGAATGCAGAAACCTGGAGAAATCCTACGACGGGGGACGGACGAAAGCCTTAAAAGGCATCAGTCTGTCCCTGGGAAAGGGGCGGATCGTCGGCCTTTTGGGGCCCAACGGAAGCGGGAAGACCACGTTCATCAAACTGATCAATGGCCTTCTCTCGCCGGACGGAGGGGAGCTTTATATCGGCGGCTATCCGGTGGGCGTGGAGACAAAGCAGATGATCTCCTACCTGCCGGAGGTGACTTACCTGGCAAAGTCCATGAAGGTCCATCAGATCATTTCTTATTTCGGGGACTTTTACCGGGACTTTGATGCGGGCCGTGCCTATGAGATGCTGAACCGTCTGAACATCAACCCGGGCGACAGCTTAAAGACCATGTCCAAGGGCACGAAGGAGAAGGTGCAGCTCATCATGGTCATGAGCAGGAACGCGGACCTTTACGTGCTGGACGAGCCCATCGGAGGCGTGGATCCGGCGGCCAGGGATTATATCCTGAGTACCATTGTGTCGAATTACAATCCGGAATCGACCATTCTTCTTTCCACCCATCTGATCGCGGACGTGGAGCAGATTCTGGACGACGTGATCTTTATCAGAGAGGGAACTATCATGCTGGCAGAACCGGCAGAAAGGCTTCGGAAGGAACGGGGATGTTCCGTTGACGAGGCGTTCCGGGAGGTGTTCCGATGTTAAGAAAACTGTTGAAATATGACTTTAAAGCCAATCTCTTTTATTTTCTCCTGATGTACGGGGTGCTGATGGGGATCGCGGTGTTAGCCAGGGTCTCGATCGCCATGGCCGATTCCAGATATTTGGGGTTTGTCAACGAATATACCTTGACGCTGATGACTGTGGCAGGTTCTGCCGTCTTGTATCTTTTGGCATGCGGAGCCGTGATGATCCTCACACTGCTCCTTGTCGCCATGCGGTTTTATAAAAATCTGATGGGGCCGGAGGGCTATCTCTCCTTCACGCTTCCGGTATCGGAGGGTGCGCACCTGGCCTCCAAGATGCTAAGCGGCGTGATCTTCCTTCTTCTGAGCTCCTTTATGATCTTTGTCTCGGCTTCCGTTGCAACGGCGGGGCTGGAGATCTGGGACGGCTTTACCCTGTCCTTTTTCCGGAGCGTGATCCACGCGCTCCGCATGGACCATCCGCTGGTCGTGATCCTGTATCTGCTGGAGAGCTTTGCGACGGTACTGGAGGTGGTGGCGGTGATCTACGTGTCCGTCTGTGTGGGCCAGCTTGCCGCAAAGCACCGGGTGCTTGGGGCCATCGGGATCTTCCTGGCCATCTATCTGGTGCTCGGCATGGTCACCACCCTCGGAAGCGTGATCTTCATCCGGCTCCTGGAGGGGCGGGAGGGGACCGTCCTCTATTACAGCGTGACCAGTATCGCCGCCATCCTGTTCCGGGGGCTTGTGACGGCCGGAAGCCTCGCGGGTTCCCTGTTGCTCATGAAACGGAAATTAAATCTGGAGTGACGGCGGATTGGAAAGAAAACCGGAAAACGGAGGGGCCGGAATATGGGACGGAACAGAGGAAAGAAGCTTCCCATTGGGATCGAGGATTTTGAAGAGCTTATAAGGTCTGATTTCTACTATATTGACAAAACCGGATTGATCCGGGAGTTGCTGGAAAACTGGGGAGCGGTCAATCTGTTCACCAGGCCCAGGCGCTTCGGGAAGTCTCTGAACATGAGCATGCTGAGGCATTTTTTGAACAGGGAGGTTCGAAGGATATTTTTGAAGGTCTGGAGATCTCGAAGGAAAAGAAACTCTGTGAGGAATTCATGGGGAGGTATCCGGTTGTCTCTGTCTCCCTGAAAGGGATCCAGGCCGGCTCCTACGAAATGGCCTGCAAAATGGGGGCCCAGGCCATAAACGGGGAGGCCAGGAGGTTTCAGTATCTGCTGGAAAGCCAGGCTCCGCTCCCTGGCCGTGCTGACCGGGTGCATGCGGATTTCCAAAGAAAGCATTTTCACCGGCCTTAACAATCTTAGGGTTCTGTCTGTTTCCGATGTCCGCTTTGACGAGTATTTTGGCTTTACGGACGGGGAAGTGCAGGCGCTTTTGGCCGCATATGGGCTTTCCGATAAGTATGGGGCCGTGAAGGAGTGGTATGACGGCTATGAGTTTGGAAATGTAAACGTGTACTGCCCCTGGGACGTGTTGAATTACTGCGACCTGCTCCGGGCAGACGGGGGCGCCGGACCTCAGAACTACTGGACCAACACCAGCAACAACGACATCGTCCGGCGTTTTATCGAGGACCCGAAGAGCGGAGCCGCGAAAAACGAGATCGAGAAGCTGGTGGCCGGCGAAACGATCCGGAAGGTGATCAGACAGGATCTGACCTACAAAGAGATGTACGCCTCCGCCGAAAACCCGTGGAGCCTTCTTTATACCACCGGATACCTGACGAAGCGGGGGAACCCGGAAGGAAAGGAGTTCTGCCTCTCCATTCCCAATCTGGAGATCCGAGACACCTTTGTGAAAAAATCCACGAGAGAAAATTTTTACCATGGGATCCTTCGGGGCCTTCTCTGCTTCAAGTCTTCCTGGGACGTGTGCTCCAACCGGGAAACCGGAGACGGCTACAGTGATATTTTGGTGGAGATCGCCGGGAAAAGCCTGGGGATCGTCATTGAGTTTAAGTATTCGGACAGCGGTAACCTGGAGGCGGGCTGTAAGGAGGCACTGCGGCAGACCGAGGAAAGGCATTATGAGGAACAGCTCTATGACGACGGGATGGATGCGGTCTTTAAATACGGCATGGCGTTTTATAAAAAGCGCTGCC
>CATJIW010000218.1 GCA_949740745.1 uncultured Lachnospiraceae bacterium
AACCTGCCGCTCCTCCAAAATCAGCTTGTCAGCAAGGCACACGAGAACCCCTTCCTCGCATATCGTTTCCGGCTCCCGTTCAAACCCCTTATGCCGCTCTGCGATTTCCGCAAGGGCCTCATAACCCCGTTCCCGGAGAAACCTGCCTCCCGCCCGTTCATGGTCCGGAGAAAGGCGGCAGATATCATGGAGAAAGCCCCCGCTCCGGCAAAGCTCCACGTCCAGACAGGCTCCGCCGGCCACCAGCCGTTCCGCCATCCACCCGGCCAGCCTCCCCACCGCCAGACAGTGCCGCCTCACATGAGCCGGAAGCCTCGCTTCCTCATAAAGGCCCTGGCAGACCCGTTTTGCCGCTCCCTTATGAGCCCTTGCATAAGCCCCGATCTGCTCAAATTCCTGCCGGTAATCCGCATCCGCAAGGGCTCCTTCGTCTCTGGAAAGCTCCGCCTGCTCCGTGACCATGGAGGCAAAGGCTCCCCGGAGCCCGCCCTCCCCTTCATATCCAAGTACCGCCGAAGGGCCGTCCCCAAGAAGAACCGGCGGATGGGCCGCCTTCCCGTCCATCAGCGGCAGAATCGCCTGCGTCCCTTTTGCGGCCTCCAGAGCCCTCCGCTTCAGGGCTTCCAGGCTTTTCGGCGACACCAGGGGAATGTCCCCCGGAAGAAAAAAGACGGCCTCCCCCTCTTTCCTGTGATGATCGGGAAAAGCCTCCGCCATATGAGAAAGGCCCAGGCGGACCGAAGCAAACATGTCCGTTGCCTCGTAAGCCGCATTTTCCACCACCGTGACGCCAAGAGGCGCAAGGGCCTCCCGCATCTTTTCGGCCAGCCTCCCCACCACCACCGTGACATCCCGAATCCCGCCGTTTCGAAGGCTCTGAACCGTCATCCCGATCATGGGAAACCCGTTTAGCTCCATGAGAGGCTTAAACCCGTCCATGCGGCTGGACCTCCCCGCCGCCGCAATCAGCCCCCGGAACCTCATGGCGAAACCAGGCGGTGTTTCGAAAGAAGCTCCATGCACTTTAAAAACACGCCCTCCACCACCTCCGGACACCGTTTCAGCTTGTTGGAGGGGTCTCCCTCCAGAATGTCCTCACAGGCCGTTCCCCCATAAGACTCCTCTGCAAAGGCCCGGAACCAGTCCACAAACTCCCGGATCACCGACGACGCCTCCGGTGCCTCCAGCTCCTCTGCCTCCCCCTTCCCGCAGAAATACCCCAAAAAACAGCAGCCCCCCGTCAAGGCTCCGCAGACATTCCCGGAAAACCCCAGGCCGCCGTTCAGTCCGCTCATGGCCCGGACTAGGTCCGGATCCTCCTTTCCCTCCGATTCCAGCGCCAGAATCATAAGAATCTGCGCACAATAAAAGCCCTGGCCGGAAAGCTCCAGCATCCGGTCAAACAGTTCCATGGTCTCCTCCCTTCCAAAGCCAAGCCAGAAAATAGCCGCACCCGGCCCTGCCCGCCTTTTTAAAGAAATCCACACAGGCCGGGTCCGCATTGCCGTTCCAGAGGCTTTCCAGAAAAAATTCCCGCCATAAAGGCGTCTCATCCGCCAGTCCTTTAAGGACAAACCCTGCGTCCCTCCAGGCCTTCCTCCAGCATTCCATGCCGAGAGGCTCCGGCATGGAAAAAGACAGTTCCTCCTTACACCAAAGCCCAGGCTCCGAACAGGCTTCTCTCATACAGGGGCCCTTATTTTCTACATGGTGAAAAAACACGTCCGAAAGAAGCAGGCTACCCCCTGGCCGCAAGACCCGGAAGGCTTCCCCAAGGGCCGCCGGCCCGTCGCCGCAGCCGGAGACGCTGCATTCCGCCAGACAGACCTCCGCACATTCATCCGGAAAGGGAAGCGCCCGCATGTCCCCGAATCTCACGCTTCTGTCCGGCGCCTTCCCCGTAAGAAGGTCTATCCCCTCCGCCTCAAAGCCGCATTCCATAAGATACCGCACCGATTCCCCCGTACCGGCCCCAAGGTCCAGGACCCGCCCCGGCGGCCCAATCCCCGCCAGAGCAAACAGCCGCTCCGTCAAAGACCGGCCGCCCGGATGGGAACCGATCATACATTCCCTCATTTATCCTCCAGACTCCGTTCCACCGTGAGCACCTTCCCCATGGCCAGCTCCTCCGGCACATAGATATAGCCGCAGGAAGGGCAGACCGGAAGCTCCACCGGAAAGGCATTGCCCAGATAGGCGAAAGCGGCTTTTCCCTTCACCAGCGGAACCCTGCACTTCGCACAGGAGAGCTTTCCCAAAGGGTCAATGGAATAATAACTTTTCTCCGCCATGTCTCCCTCCTATTCCACCGTCATCCGGTGACTGTAGGCGCCGTGCACCGTATATCCTTCTTCGTCCTTCGTAAACCGTACCCAGAAGGTCACATTCCCCAGCCGCAGACTGGCCGAGAACCGCCCCGACTCCTCGTCATACACCGCTTCTCCGGAAGCCTCATGGGCCTTCAGGACCGCCTCCACGTCACTTTTTAAGATCATGCGCTCTTCCATCTGCGCCTCCGCGCCCTCTTCATAGGACACGGAAATCCCTGTCTCCATCTCAAACGACTCCTTCCAGATCTCGCTTAACAGCTTCTGTTTTAGTTGCAGCCGGTTCCTCCTTCTCGCCGAAAGATCCGGCACCGGCCCTGGCTCCACCCCGTAAGCCAGCTCCAAAATATGGCAGGAATCCGCCCCGGCTCTTGAAAACTGGTCCCTGCAGGCCATGCAGTAAGTAAGAAGCCTCCGGCCCGTCCGGCCTGCGGCAAAAGCCGCCTTCTTCCCCGACACCTCCGGATTGGCATACTTCAAAAGCCCTCCGAAGCCGCAGCAGGGAGCAAGATCTCCGTCAAAGGGAATCTCCTCCACCTGACAGCCCAGGGCCTTTGCAAAGGCGCGGATCTCCCTCTGGGTCCGTTCATCCCCCCTGGCGCCGCAGGCATCATGAACGGCCACCGTTCCAAAGGCCTGCTTCTTTACGCCAAGAGAAAGCAGGATCTCCCAAATCCCCACTGCCTCTGTTTCCATAAATTCCTCTAACACCTTCCTGCAGGTGGGACAGGCACAGATCAGTACAGGCCGCCCCATCTGCTCCCAGGCAGCCAAAAACTGATCCCTGGCCGCCTTCGCAAGATCCTCCCTGGCCGCCCATTTCGATATGGCCCCACAACAGCCGAGAACCAGCCCCACCCCGCCGGAAAGCCTCCTGCGAAGATCCAAATAGGCCGCCTCCACCGTATCCGGCGACACCGCCGCCGCCTGACAGCCGGGGAAAAAGAGATACCGGCAGCGCTCCCGCCCCGGCTCCGGCCTGGCAAGAAAAGCCTCCCCGTTGGAAAACCCCTGATCAAGCAGAGCAAATTCATGGGCAGAGGGCGGCATTTTCTTCGTCTCCACCATGGTACGCTTCGCAATCCGGCACACGTCCGGATAATCAAAGCCGTTTGGACAGGCCGCTTTACACTGGCCGCACTCGTCACAGGCATTGATCATGCCGTTGGCCATGTGATTCCCCATGACAATGGACATATTGTTGTAGATCTCCCGGATGGCCCCCCTGGGATTCCGCTTAAAATGCTGCAGGTAGACACAGCCCTTGACGCACTCCAGGCACTGGCACTGGATACACCGGCCCGCTTCCGCCGCCGCCCCCTCCTTCGTCACATGCTCCCGGTCCACAAGGGCCAAAGAGCCCTCCACTCCGTCCATGGTCACAAAGAGGCCGCTTTTCTTTCGGCCTTCCCGCTCCGCCTCCCCGGCACCGACCCTCTGTACATACCGCTCCAGAGAGAGAGCCAAAGCTTTCGCCCCGGCCAGAATCCATTCCACGCCCTCCAAAGGCTCCACCATAAAAAAGCCCTCCGGAATCTCCGGCCAGCCGGCCAAAGGAGACACAATGCCCCCGTCAAACTCCAAAAGCTCCGGCTCCAAAGCTTCTTTCGAAAGAACTCCCTCAGAAAGAGCTTCCTGCTTCCTTATCTCAATCCGAAGGCCAGAGAAAGCCGAAAGCTCCGCCGCCGCTTCCTCCTCCGAAAGCCCCCATCCCAGAAGAACCTCCTTCATAGAACCACAGGCCGTAAACCAGAACACCTCATAGCCCTTCTTCCCAAGCTCCCACAGACAGGCCAGGGCAAACAAATCATCCCCCACTACGGCCAGACGCTCCCCCTTTTTTGGAAGCATAAACCGGTTGACCTTCCCGGAGCCCCCATAGAGGGCACAGGCCCGCTCCAGCGCCGGGAGCCGGATCCCGTCCCCAAGCTCCGCCAGCTTACAGCCTTCCTGACAGGCCCCGCCGCAATGCTTCGACAACAGGAACAAAAACGGCGTCACTGTCCGAATCACCGCCGCCGCCTTCCGGAAATCTCCCTTCGCCCCATAAGCACACACCTGGCGCATGTCAATCCGGAGCGGACAGGCCGCCTGACAGCCGGGCGGATCTTCCCTGGTACAGACTGCCTCCCGCTCATGCAGCTCCTCCTGCCCAAACGCCTGCTTCATCCGATAATGCTTACCCACCACCTGCTTCGTCCGCTCCATGAAAACCTCCTGTACCGAAAAAAGACAGCCCTTGTGAAAATAAACCTTTAAAAACATTCAAGTCTACGAATCCGCCCGACACTCCCTGCCGCTGTTCCTGTCCACATTGATTTTTTGGCTTTGCCTCGCCGCCGATTGTGGTCTGCCGCTGCTTCCATAGAAATCAGTCAGCGGGACAGACCACCCTATCGCAAAAGCACTAAGACTCGAAAAACCCTGGCCAAGTGCTCATAACAAGCTCACAAAACCTCCAAAATCTGCCTATCAGACGAAAACAGAGACAGGGAGCGCCGGACGGACCAAACATCTAAATGACTTTTCTTTTACAACAGCTTCCCGTCATGATACTTCTTGCAGCCCTGCCACTCCTTACAGAGCGTCGATAGCCGCCTTCACAACCTCCGGGCGGGCCGGAATCTTCGTGACCCTGGCGCCGGTGGCGTTATAAATGGCATTTAAGATTGCCGGATGAGGCGCTGCAAGCGGTCCCTCACCACAGCCGGCCGCACCATACGGTCCAAGAGGACGGGGATGATTGGTCTGATAAATCAGCTCAATGTCATCCGGCACGTCGTTGGGGTAGGGAATGCCGCACTTCTGGAGAGTGGTATGCTTCTTAAGGTCCTCAAAATCCTCCGAAAGCGCAAGGCCAATGCCCTGTGCGATGGCGCCCATGACCTGGCCGTCCACCACGATCTTATTGATAATGGTTCCGAAATCAGAAACCATCGTGAACTTCACAACCTTTACCTTACCGGTCGCCATCTCCACCCGGACCACAGGAAGAGAAATGCAGTACATGTAAACAGAGAAAGGATTGCCCTGCGCCGTTTCCATGTCACAGTCAGAACAGCCGGTGGCCACCCACTTGCCTTCATATTTAAGAGCCAGGCCCTCCGCCTTCATCTCATCATAAGTCCGGAAAGAGCCATCCGGTTTCTTCATGGCGTCGATCAGCATCTCACAGGCCACGCGGGTCGCATTGCCGGACATCACATTCGAACGAGAGCCGCCAGCGGGGCCAGAGTTCGGCGTCAGGCCCGTGTCATTCATAACCAGCTTAATCTGCTCCGGCGTAAAGCCCGCCTGTCTGAGCGTCTCATGGGCATGAGTCAAAGTTCCGATGTCAGCGCCCTGTCCATGGTCCTCCCAGGAATTATAAATGGTAACCGTTCCGTCCGCATTCAGCTGTGCCCAGGCTTCCGAAGAATCCACGCCGTCCAGGCCACATCCGTAGATACCAAGAGAAACGCCGGCGCCATACTTATACTTGCCGTCCTCACTCTTCGTCTTGTTTAACTCCTCCGCATACGCCTTGTTGGCCTGGTACTTAGGCCTTGCCAGGTCAAAGAGATCCTCCAGACAGTAAACATCCGGCTTACAGCCATTTGGCGTTGTCGAACCCTCCGACTCCTTATAACAGTTCATGGCACGGAACTCAAACGGGTCAATGCCCATCTTCGCCGCCATCACATCCAGGGCAATGTCGCCGCCCATGAAAGACTGAGGCGCGCCATAGCCGCGGAAAGCCGCACCATAAGCATGGTTCGTGCAGACTGTCTGAGACTTATTGCGGATATTCTTAATATCCATGCCGGCGCCCACAAACTGGCTCAAACGCATGGTGAGCAGATCGCCAAACTCCGAATAAGGGCCATGGTCAATATAATTGTCCCCTTCCAGAGCCAGAATCTTACCCTTCTCGTCCGCCGCCAGCTTAATGTTCATAAAGCCGGGGCTTCTCTTTCCCGTATAAGTAATCATCTGGTACATGTCAAAATTCAGGGCCACGGGGCGCTTCGTCACCAGAGCCGCCACGCCCACCAGAGCCTCGATGGTCGGAGAGAACTTATAACCAAAGGTACCGCCCGCATGGAGCTGGATCAGCCTCAACTTCTCCGGGGCCACGCCGATGCCCTCGCCGATCATGGCATGGTGCAGATGGATACCGATGGATTTCGAGTGAATGGTCAGACGGCCTTCCTCATCCGTGTAGGCATAAGCCACATCCGGCTCAATGGGAAGATGAGGCTGACGGGAACAGTACGCTTCCACCTCAACCACATTGGGCGCCGTCTCCATAATGGGAGCCGTATCTTCGCCCTTGATACAGTTGGTTTCATAATATACATTCGGCGTGCCGGGATGGATCTCAATGGCATCGGGAGCCATAGCTTCCGGAGCAGACATATAAGCCGGAAGGACCTCCAGGTCCACCTTCACAGCCTTGGCCGCCGCCTTGGCATGCGCTACCGTGTCCGCACAGACCATGGCAATGGCGTCGCCATACTGGAACACCTTCTCGTCGCAGAGAATCGGGCGGTCCCAGCCGTCCCCCTTGTTGGTGGGGAACGTAATGAGTCCGGTGATCCGGTTCTTGCCCTGTACATCCTTATAAGTAATGATCCGTTCCACGCCGGGCATCTTCTCCGCTTCCGAACAGTCGATGCCCTTGATATTTGCATGAGAGACCTCTGCCTGTACCAGAGCGACCTGCAGCGTATCCTCCGGAAGATTCTTAATCTCATCAGCGCCGAATTTCTTTTGGCCGGCGGCCTTGCCGGCGCCGGAAGCTCGTCCCTGATGAGATTAAGAATCTTCC
>CATJIW010000219.1 GCA_949740745.1 uncultured Lachnospiraceae bacterium
ATCTTTTTGTGAGGTTATGATAAAAACTGAGGCAGGAAACAGAGAAAATCAGCCAAACTTAACAAATAAGGAGACAAAAGTGTGGGGCTGGCAAATACCTGCCATCATTATTACAGTAAGGAGGAAGAAACTTATGAAAAGGATAGCAGCATGGATGCTGTCGGTAATCATGGTCTTTGGCCTGGCGGCATGCGGAGGAAGTGCTTCCGGGGACGAGGAGACCGATGCGGCGGTAAAGAATGATGCGGGGGCAGACGCATCGCAGAGCGAAGGAGAAATTCCTGAAGTGATCAAGATTGGCGTTGTTTGTGCAATTTCCGGTACCTATGCCCAGGAAGGGGAGTATGTGAAGGAAGCCATTGATCTTTTGAAGGAAGAGCTGGATGCGCAGGGCGGGGTGGAATGGAACGGAACAAAGATCCCGGTTGAGTTTATTTATGAGGATAACGAAGGAGATGCAGAGACTTCCGTAAACTGTTTCAATAAATTAATTGATAATGAAGGAGTTATGGCCATTATCGGACCGCCGATGAGCGGATGCCTGATTGCGGCAGGGCCGATTGCCCAGGAAAATCAGGTTCCCGCCATCGGAACAATGACGACAAATATCAAGTGTACTCAAATTGGAGACTACATTTTCCGTGCATGCTTTATTGATAATTTCCAGGCAAAGGTAGCCGCCAACTGGATGATATCAGAAGGCTATACGGAGGTGGCGGTGCTTTCCAACAATGCAGACGATTACAGCACCGGAATGGGAGATGAATTCGTAACGCAGTTTGAAGCTCTTGGGGGGACGGTCTTAGACCGTGAGACATATGCGGATGCCGGAGGCGGTGATGTAAAGGACTTCAGCGTACAGCTTACGAAATTAAAAAATGTGGAGCCCCAGGCAATTTTTGCACCGGCTTATTATATGAATGTACCGGATATTTTGGCTCAGGCCACTCAGATTGGATTGGATGTGCCTATTCTCGGCACAGATTCCTGGGATACTCCGGATGTGCTGAGCCTGATTGATCCGGCGAATAAAAGCGACGTATATTACATTTCTGCATATTCGGCTCTGAATCCGGACGAAAAGGTTCAGGAGTTTTCCAAAAAGTTCAATGACGCTTATGGAAAGACCCCTAACTCCAACGGGACCTTCGCCTACGATGCGGCGGCCCTGGTCGTTCAGGCCATTCATGAGGCCGAGAGTCTGGACGGGCCCGGCATCCGGGAGGCGATGGCGACAATTGATTACAACGGTGTGACTGGCTCCACGACCTTTGATGAAAACCGAAATCCGATTAAGGATGCAAATATCCTGAAATTTGTCGGAAATGAGGTGGAGTTTGTTACGACTGTGAAGGCTTCCGATCTGGCAGAATGAAAATTTCGTAAAACGGAGGAATTGATTTGTATTTGACGGTGCAGGGCACAAAGGAGTGTTTTCCTGTGTGCCCTGCGCTTTTTATGTAAGGAGGAGGAAGTACTTTTCATGACAATGATGCTGCAGATTTTGGTATACGGACTTCAGCTTGGGAGTACCTATGCGCTTCTTGCCCTGGGGTATTCCATGGTATACGGGATTGTCGGGATGATCAATTTTGCTCATGGCGATCTTCTGATGGTCGGCGCATACGTGGCATTCTTTATTTTTGCGGCTTTTGAGACGCCGCCGGCCAGTATGCTGATCATTATAGGCGTGATTCTGCTGACGATGGCGGTCGTGGGTGCGCTTGGGGCCTTGATCGAGAAGGTAGCTTATAAGCCGCTCAGAAATAAAGCGCGCCTGAGCGCACTTATCACTGCCATTGGCGTTTCCATGTTTATCGAGAATTTTCCCAGGGCGCTGCCGTTTATCGGCCCGAATGCGAGAAGCTTTCCGGCGATTATTCCCGTTAAGGTGCTTAGGATGGGGGCGGTCAATGTGACTACCATCCAGCTGATTACCATAGGGGCGGCGGTGGCGCTTATGCTGGTGCTGTATCTTTTTGTCAATAAAACCGTTTATGGGAAACAGATGCGGGCTGTTCAGCAGAATAAAGATGCGTCTGCCCTTATGGGAATCAATGTAAACGGAATTATTTCCCTGACATTTTTCCTTGGGGCGGCCCTGGCGGCCGTCAGCGGGATCCTCTATGCCAGTACTTATCCGACGATTACGCTGACCATGGGCTCTACGCTTGGAATGAAGGCGTTTATCTGTGCGGTGCTGGGAGGGATCGGCGATATCCGCGGCGCCATGCTGGGAGGCTTTGTCCTGGGAATCGCAGAAATGTATGCAAATTATATCAATGCGGATTTTAGCTACGGTATTTCTTTTATCATTCTGATTTTGGTGCTTATTTTGCGGCCTCAGGGACTGGTGGGAAAAGAAACCGTAGAGAAAGTATGAGGTATGAAGTATGAAGAAAAAGGCAAGGAAAGGGAATGCTGCTGCGCTTGCTGCGGCTGCTGCATTTTATCTGCTCATTTCCCTGTTCAACCGGATGGGGCTTGTTACTTCCTATTATCTACAGCTGATCATGGTGTCCTGCATCAATGTCTGCATGACGGTCAGCCTGAACCTGGTCAACGGCTTTACAGGACAATTTTCCGTAGGCCATGCAGGATTCATGGCGATCGGCTCTTATGTATCCGGCTGTATTACCACGCAGGTGATCCCCTCCGGAAGCATTCCGGGAGCACTTCAGATTCCGGTATTTTTACTGGCACTTCTGGCAGGCGGCATGGCTTCCGGTCTGGCAGGGGCGCTGATTGGGCTTCCTACGTTACGGCTCCGCGGGGATTATCTGGCCATTGTCACTCTGGGCTTCGGAGAGGTGATCCGAGCCGTTATCCGGCTGATCCCTGCGGTGGGAGGGGCGAGAGGAATGTCAGGAATCCCAAAGTATTCCAGCTTTTTTCTGGTGTTTGTGATTACGGCGCTGATCGTGCTCCTGTGCCGGAATATGGTGAATTCTGCTTCTGGAAGGGCCTGTGTTTCTATTCGTGAAAATGAAATTGCGGCGAGCTGTCTTGGCGTCAATACATTTAAATATAAAATGATGGTATTTATTGTGGCAGCGATAATGGCCGGCGTGGCGGGAGGGCTGTATTCCCATGCACTGTGCTATACTCAGCCGGATCTTTATTCCTTTCAGAAATCCTGTGATTACCTGGTGTTTTTGTATGCGGGCGGTACCGCCAGTCTGACCGGCTCCGTACTCAGCGCATTTCTCCTGACTTTTTTGCCGGAGGTTCTGCGTTTTCTGTCGGATTGGAGAATGGCTATCTATGCTCTTTTGCTTATCGTGATTATGCTGCGGCTTCCTAACGGCCTCTTTGGAGGAAAGGAGATTTCTTTCATGCGGCGCAGGAATTATGTCCTTAAGGAAGAAACGGCAGAGCGTGGACAGGCAAATTAAAAAGAAAGGAGGAGGAGGATTTGGCAATTCTTGAAATTGATAATATAACGATGCAGTTTGGCGGACTGGTAGCTGTGAAGGATTTTTCTCTGAGACTGGGTGATGAAGAGATTGTTGCCATTATTGGTCCTAACGGCGCCGGAAAAACGACGGTGTTCAATATGATCACGGGCATTTATCAGCCGACGAAAGGGATGATTATCCTGGATGGGATGGATATGCGGGGGAAAAAGCCGAATCAGTTTTCCATGCAGGGGATTTCCCGAACGTTCCAGAATATCCGGCTTTTTGGGAATGTGTCTGTGATCGACAACCTGATGATTGCGCAGACCGGCAGTGTAAAATACGGGCTGGCGGCGGGGCTTTTGCGCACGCCTAAATTTATGCAGGAGGAACAGCGGCTGGCTGAGAAGGCGTATGAGACGCTGAAGATTTTTCGCCTGGAAGATAAAAAGGATATTCTTGCACAAAATCTTCCTTACGGGGATCAGAGAAGGCTGGAGATTGCCCGTGCGCTGATTACGGATCCAAAGGTGCTTTTGCTGGATGAGCCCTGTGCCGGAATGGTGCAGAGCGAAATGGACGACCTGAAGGAAATGATTATGTTTGTACGGGACCATTTCCATATTGCGGTCATTTTGATTGAGCATCACATGAGCTTTGTGATGTCTGTTGCGGACAGAATCAAGGTGCTTGATTTTGGCGAAACGATTGCGGAGGGGGCGGCCCCGCAGATACAGACGGATCCAAAGGTAATTGAAGCTTATCTGGGAGGTGACTATCATGCCGATGCTGAAAGTGAATGAGTTGCAGGTGGCCTATGGGATGATTGAGGCGGTCAGGGGGATCAGCTTTGAGGTGAATGAAGGGGAGATCGTGACACTGATCGGTTCTAACGGTGCCGGAAAGACAACGACTCTCCGGGCAATTTCCCATCTTGAAAAGGCGAAGGGCGGAACGATTGAATTTATGGGGGAAAACATTTCGGACCGGCCGGCTTATGAGATCGTGAAACGGGGAATTGCCCATGTGCCGGAGGGGCGGCAGGTGTTTCCAGGGCTGAATGTTGAAGATAATCTGTTTATGGGAGCGCTGACCAGACGGAGCGGCCAGAAAGGCGTTTCAGAAGACCTGGCGAGGATTTATGAGATATTTCCCAGGCTCAGGGAACGCAGAAAGCAGCCGGCAGGAACTCTGTCCGGCGGCGAGCAGCAGATGCTTGCGGTGGGAAGGGCCATGATGACGAAAGGGAAGCTGATGCTTTTGGACGAGCCATCCATGGGACTGGCCCCAATGATCGTAGACGAGATTTTTGAGACGATCCAGTTGATTCGCAAGGAGGGCACGACGGTGCTTTTGGTAGAGCAGAACGCCTTTAAATCCTTAAAGATTGCGGATCATGCCTATATTCTGGAGAACGGGCAGATCACCATGAAGGGGAGCGGAAAGGAACTGATTGCGGATCCGAAGGTGAAAGCAGCTTATCTGGGCGTATAAAGCGGAAAAGCAGATCAGGTAAAGAACGGGTAGAAAAACAGACAGGAAAAGACGGGAAGGAGAATGATATGCAGATTTCGGAATTGGCTCAAAGTATCACCAAGTCAAAAATACGGGTGATGTACGATCTGGCGGGAAAGAAGGAAAACGTACTGAGTTTTACGGTGGGGGAGCCGGATTTTATGACTCCGAAGCCGATTATTGACAAGGCAAATGAATACTTGAGTAAAGGCTATACAAAATACACGCCGAATCCCGGCATTTTGGAACTTCGGGAAGCGATTGCGGAGAAATTCGGCCCGGAGCTAAAGCGCAGGATCGATCCGGAGACAGAGATCATTGTTACCGTGGGGGCGACGGAGGCAATCCTGGTGGCAATGCAGACGGTGATGAATCCGGGAGACAATATCATCCTGGCAGATCCTTATTTTACCAGCTACATCAATCAGATCAAAATCTGCCATTGCAGCGCCAATCTGGTGCCGGCGAGGGAGGAGAATGCGTTCTGCATGACGGCAGAGGATATCGAGGCGGCGGTCAATGGGCGGACGAGGATGCTGCTGCTTAATTCCCCCTGCAATCCGACCGGTGCGGAGTATTCAGCGGAGGAACTGGAGCAGATTGCAAGGATTGCGGTGAAATATGATCTCGTGGTGATTTCGGATGAGGTTTACAATACTATCCGTTTTGGGGACGAGCCTTATGTGAGCATCGCTGCCATGCCGGGGATGGCGGAACGAACGATAGTCGTGAACGCTTTTTCTAAAAGCTACGCCATGCCCGGCTGGCGTTTGGGATACGCCATCGGTCCGGCGGAACTGATTACCATGATGCCGAAAACTCATGATGTGACTGTGGCCTGCGTGAATGCACCCCACCAGTATGCGGGCGCCTGGGCTTTGAGAAATTGTGACGGGGAAGTGGCCGGCATGCGGGAAATCTTTCGGAAAAGGAGGGATCTGATCGTGGAAGGCGTGAATGCGATTCCGGGGCTTAAGTGCTTTAAACCGAAAGGAGCGTTTTATCTGTGGATCAATATAAAGGAATTTGGTGCGTCTTCGGAAGAGTTCTGCTTTGATTTGCTGGAAGAACAGAATATGGCAATTGTACCGGGATCCGGCTTTGGAGCATATGGAGAAGGATATGTGCGGATGACGTATGCGGCTGACGAGGAGACGATCCGGGAAGGGATTCGGCGATTGAGTGTTTTTGTAAATAATCTGCAGCGAAGAAGATGAATAAAAAATTTTTTATTTTTTTATTGACAAAATAAAAAGTGGATGATACAATTCATATAAATTAAAAATAAAAAATTTTTAATTTAAAAAAGAGGAATGTATTGAGGATAAGGAAAGGAGAAACACAACATGGAAGTCAACAAAAATCTGAAAAAGGGCTATGGCATTACGCCTGCGGCGAGGACCATCTGGAATGCAGACGAGACCTACAATAAGAAGGGGATGGAAGCGTACCTGACCTGGCTGCTGGATAATGGGGCCCAGTCCCTGTCGATCGTAGGATCCACCGGCGAGAACATGGCTATGAATGAGGAAACGCAGAAGGAGGTGCTTGGGCATGTGGCCAGCTTTATTGACGGCCAGGTCCCGCTGATCGGAGGAACGGGAAAATACGATACCTGCACGACTCTGGAACTGAGCAGGTTTGCGGAGAATGCCGGATACGATGCGCTGCTGGTGCTGCTTCCTTTTTATTACACTCCCCATAAGACGGCGGTGCTGCAGCACTACCGGAATCTGAGAAAAGAACTGAGCGTGCAGATGTATATTTATAACAATCCCTGGTTTGCGGGATACGAGCTGAATACCCCTGAGGTTCAGGAACTGATCGAGGACGGTACCATTCAGGGAATTAAGGCGGCGCATGGCGATCCCAACCGGGTTCACGATCTTAAGTATTACATGGGAGACAAAATTACGGTATTTTACGGACATGATTACTGCGGCCTGGAAGCTTACTGCGCAGGTGCAGACGGCTGGCTGTCAGGGCTTCCCGCAATCCTCCCGAAACAGTGCCGGGCCATTCAGGATGCTGTGGAGGCGAAGGATCTGGAAGCTGCCAGGAAAGCTCAGAACAACATTATTCCGTTCCTGAATTATTTCCTGTATGACAAGAAAAACGGTGTCCCTCACTGGCTGGAGATCTGCAACTATACTTTGACGGCCCAGGGTCTGAACGTGGGACTTCCCAGACGGCCTGCGGGAGATCTGGACGAGGCCAACAAAAAGAAAATTGAGAAACTGCTGGCAGATATGGATTAATTTCATACTGCGGCAGAACGATCAGGAGGCTGCCGGTTATGGCAGCCTCTTTTTCTGCTCCGGCTTAGCAGAGAAAGCAGGGGGACTCTTTCCCGAAAGGCTTCTGCGGTTCTGGGCCTGCCGGAACGCCTGGCGTAGCAGGCTTTGGACGGACATATTGTCAGACTAATTCTGCAGAATTCTTGCGACGCCGGTTTCCCTGGCGGCCTTTGCTACGGCGGCGGCCACGGCTTTTCCTACCCTGGGATCGAAAGCCCTGGGAATGATGTAGTCTGCCGACAGCTCCTCGTCGGAGATCAGACCGGCCAGGGCGTAGGCGGCGGCAAGCTTCATTTCGTCATTGATGTCGCTGGCACGTACGTCGAAGGCGCCCCGGAACACACCGGGGAAAGCCAGCACGTTGTTGATCTGGTTGGGAAAATCGCTCCTGCCGGTGGAGACTACCCTGGCGCCGCCGGCTTTTGCGTCATCCGGGAAGATTTCGGGGGTCGGGTTCGCACAGGCAAATACCACGGCATCCCGGTTCATGGTCTTTACCATGTCCGTTGTGACCACGCCGGGGGCGCTTACGCCGATGAACACATCTGCGCCTTCCAGCAGGTCGGCCAGGCTTCCGGCCTTCTTATCCAGATTGGTGACCCTGGCCATCTCGTTCTTGATGGCGTTCATGCCTTCCTTCCGGCCCTCGTAAATGGCGCCGTGCCGGTCGCAGAGGGTGATATTCCGGATGCCGTCTTTTAAAAGGAGACGGGCGATGGAGACGGCGGCGGCTCCTGCTCCGTTCATGATTACCTTAATGTCTTCTTTCTTTTTGTTCACGACCCGGAGTGCGTTGGTAAGCCCGGCCAGAGTGATGATGGCCGTACCGTGCTGATCGTCGTGGAAAATCGGAATGTCGCATTTTTCTTTTAATTTTTTCTCGATTTCAAAACAGCGGGGGGCGGAAATGTCCTCCAGATTGACCCCGCCGAAGGAGCCGGAGATCAGGTAGATGGTGTTTACGATTTCGTCCACATCCTTGCTCTTGATGCAGAGCGGGAAGGCGTCCACGTCTCCGAATGCCTTAAACAGCACGCATTTTCCCTCCATGACCGGCATGCCGGCTTCCGGGCCGATATCGCCGAGGCCCAAAACGGCTGTTCCGTCGGTCACCACCAGGCACATGTTGTGGCGGCGGGTCAGATCATAGCTTTTTTCTATATCCTTCTGAATTTCCAGACAGGGTTCCGCCACGCCGGGGGTATAGGCCAGAGACAGGTCGTCCTTTGTCTTCACCGGAACCGAAGCGATTACTTCGATTTTACCTTTCCATTCGCCGTGAAGGCGCAGAGACTCTTTTGCGTAATCCATAAGAAGATCCTCCTTGAAATAGAGTTGATATCATATTGTCTGGTGCCAATGATAAAAGATGAAATCATTTTTGTCAATCGGAAATAGTTTGACTTTTAAGGATTAAAAAATTCTGTGCAGAAAAAATTTTCGATGTCTGTCTGGCAGTAATTTCACAAATTCCGGCGGATATGGGAGATTGACTCCTGTCAAAGGGTAAGTTATAATTATTAGTATTATATCTTAAGTCTTGAAAGGATCTCACAGGGAAAGCATATGAAAGAGATACAGCGGATATCGATTACGGACGCAGTTGTGGAAAGCATGAAGGAATTAATTGAATCGGGAGAGTATGAGGCAGGGCAGAAGCTTCCTACGGAAGCGAAGCTTTGCGAGATGCTTAAAGTAAGCCGCACCAGTGTGAGAGAAGCCTTTCGGGTACTTCAGGCCTTGGGATATGTGGTTATCAAAGCCGGCAAGGGAGCCTTTGTGGCGGAAAAAAAGCCGGAGCAGAGGGAAAAGGATCCCTGGTATGAAGCGGATAACGTCCAATTTTCGGATTTCATGGAGGTTCGCTGTGCAGTAGAGCCCCTGGGGGTCCGTCTGGCCGTGGAGAGGGCGTCGGAAAAGCAGATTGCGGAGCTTTCTGAAATCCATGCTTCCTTTGTGGAAGCAAATACGGGACACGATATGGCGAAGCTGATTATGCTGGACGAGCTGTTTCATACGAAAATCATGTCCTGTACCAAAAATCCTCTGCTGATCAATATTAACAAACAGCTTCTGGACAGCTTCCGGGTATACCGGGGGGAATCGTTCATGAATACGGAAGTATATGGAAATGCCGTGATCCCCCATGAACGGATTTTGGAATGCTTTAAAAACCATGATGCAGAGCAGGCGGTGCTGGAAATGCAGCGCCATCTGGAGATTACCGGTGAGGATATGCGGCATTTACATAAAATGAAGTGAGAAGGAAAAAGCCAAAGGCTGAAGTCGGAGAAGGACTTCAGCCTTTTACTGTACAGGGCCGCCAGGGGCCGCAATTTACAGCTTGCCCTGCTTTTTCAGAATGCCGAGAGTGACTTCCATTTCCGCATCGGTGGCAGGGGCAAGGGGAGACCTTGCCGGCCCAAGCTTTACGCCCGTAACGGCTTCGATTGCGGGACGCAGGATCGAGTTGGGAAGGATTCTTCCATTTTGGCCGGTGCTCTTGCAGAATTCATACATGGGTACGAAAAGCTCCTTTGCCTTTTCATTTTCACCCTTTGCAAAGGCATCGAACATGGCGCGGATCTCATGACCATAGATGTGAGCGCCGCCGCTGACAATGCCCATGGCGCCCTGTACGATGGTGGGAAGCAGCATCACGTCATCGCCGTTATAGAGGGCGAAATCCGGATCCACATCCTTTGTCGCCAGATAGAAATCGGTGATCTGGGTGGGATTCACGCCGGCTTCGTCTTTTACGCCCACAATATTTTTAATGGCCGCCAGCTTTCCGACAGTCTCTGCTTCCATATTGATGCCGACAAAGATCGGGATGTTGTACAGCAGGATGTCAGCCTTTGTACTTTCGGCAACGGCCTTGAAATGGCTGTATACGCCTTCCTGGGTAGGCTTGTTATAGAAGGGGCATACGATCAGGCAGAGCTCGATGCCGCATTCTTCTGCTTTTTTCGTCAGAGCGATGGTTTCCTTTGTGGAAGCGCAGCCGGTCCCGGCGATTACGGGCTTCCTTCCGGCAGCGGCCCTGACGGCAGTTTCAAATAATCTGGCTCTCTCGTCAAAGGAAAGCAGGGAAGCTTCGCCGGTGGTTCCCGTTACGATCAGAGAATCGCAGACATCTTTCTCAATGACATAATTGATCAGTTCTTCATATTTGTCGTAATCGACATTTTCATTCTCGTCATAGGGTGTGATCAGAGGAAGCAGAATTCTTCCGTATTTTTTTACAACAGGATTCATGGTTATTGGTTCCTTTCTCAAATAGATTTTCTGGTCCTGTTTCCGCAGCGAAAAGGGCTTTTCCCGGAAATAGTGCCAGAATATTCAATGGATTTTTGGGTTTCGCAAACGCCTGACAGATTATATATGATTGTGTGCCCTCGATAATTGTATGATGTCGTATATCGTATGATAAATGCTTTTTATGGATTTGTCAAGAGGATTTGGAAAAGAAACTTCAAATTGCCGTAATTTTAAAACTTTACAAGTATAGATTGTTCACATATAATATTGTATGATGACATAACACGGCGCTTGTAAAGGAAAAGGGCTGTCTGCTGCATATATCTCAAATACAGGGGGGAATCCATTTATGAGAGAAATTCAAAAGATATCCATTACAAATATGGTTGCGGAGAATATTCGGGAACTGATCGAGACAGAACAGTATATTCCGGGGCAGAAGCTGCCGACGGAAGCAGGATTTTGCCAGATGTGGGGAGTCAGCCGTACCAGCGTCCGGGAGGCGCTGCGGATTCTCCAGGCATTAGGATGGGTGGACATCAGACCGGGAAAAGGGTCGTTTGTCCCGGACCGGCCTTTTCCGCCAAAATCGCAGAAAAACTGGTATGATTCAGAGAATGCACAGTTTTCGGATTTCATGGAGGTGCGCTTTGCCATTGAGCCGCTGGCGGTCCGTCTGTCCGTGAAACGTGCTGAGCCGAAGGAGGTTGCGGAGCTTTTCGAGATTCACCAGTCTTTTATTCGCGCAAATGAAGCTCACGACCTGACAAAAATGATTATGCTGGATGAGCTCTTCCATACGAAGATTATGTCTTATAGTAAAAATCCTTTGTTAATCAATATCAATAAGCAGCTGCTGAACAGCTTTCGTATTTATCGGGGGGAGTCTTTCACCGACAGCTGCGTATATCATAACGCAGTGCAGCCTCACGAACAGATCCTGCAATGCTTTTATGTAAAGGATGCGGAAAAAGCGGTGCTGGAAATGCAGCGCCACCTGGAGATTACGGAGGCCGATATGAGGCAGATTCACGGAAATCAGGGGGAGAAGAAAAAATTTTCGGGAATAGTTGACAAAATCTGAGTAGTGTGATACTCTTGAGATATGATTGTATGATGTCATATAATACTGAGATTCATTAGTGGAGGGAATTTATGTACAGCAAGAAGTTGGAAGGAATCATTCCGCCTATTGTTACACCCTTTGATGAACATGGAAATATTGCCGGAAAATTGATGGAGAAGGAGATGAAGCTGGCAATAGATTCCGGAGTACATGGCCTGAGTGTCAGTGGAAGTACCGGAGAAGGGCCGACGCTGCGGGATGAGGAATTAAAAGAGCTCATTTCCATTGCAAAGGATTTTGTAAAGGAGGATCAGCCAATTGTATGCGGGATCATGAGGACCTGCACGAGGGATGCGGTAAAAGCCGGACTGGCGGCAAAGGAAGCCGGTGCGGATGCCCTGATGGTTACCCCCACCGCTTACAATGTTCTGGTGCCGGATGAAGACGGTATGTTTGATTTTTACAATACGATCTCCAAAGAGTGTCAGATGCCCGTCATTATCTACAATGTGATTCCTCAGAACACGGTTACCCCCGGTTTATTCAAACGGCTGGTGGAGGGAACGGAGTTTGTACGGGGAATCAAGCAGAGCGTAGGAGGCGTTCCTGCCCTGTATGCCATGAAGATGATGTGCGGGGACAAGGCCCAAATTTTTGCGGCCACGGACGACATGCTCTATACCTGCTATGATCTGGGGGCTGACGGGGCGATTTCTGCGATCCTTTCGGTTTTTCCGAAACTGTGTGTGGAAATGTGGGAATGTTCCCAAAATGGGCAGAAGGAACGTGCCCTGGAAATCCAGAACCGGCTGTATTACCGCTGGCAGTGCATTGCGGGAAACCAGTTCCCGATCCGCTTAAAGTATGCGCTGAAGGTCATGGGCAGGGATGCCGGCTTCTGCCGCAGTCCGATCACTCATTTGTCGGAAGAGGAGAAACGTCAGATCGAAAAAGCCTTTGCCTGAATAAAAGGAGGAAACAGGAATATGAAAAAAATTTGTGCAATTTTTTTGGCTGCAGCAATGCTGACAGGTCTGCTGGCAGGCTGCGGCGGAGATAAGAAAGAGGACTCTAAGGGAGACGGTACGAAGGCGGAAACCCAGGCGAAAGCAGAGGATGGAGGGAAAACAGAGACAGAGGGCGGTTCCGGGGATGGGGCCGCCGAGGTTCCGGATGAGATTACGATCGGATTTGTGGCAAGCATTTCCGGTGAGAATGCACAGGCCGGGCAGTATAAGAAGGATGCCTGGGCAGTAATCCAGAAGGAACTGGAGGCCACAAACGGCTGCATTACCATTATGGGAAAGCAGGTAAAATTAAACGTGGAGTTCGTTGACACCGATTCCAAGGCGGACGTGGCAGCCAATGCGTATTCCAAATGCATCAACGATATGGGCGTGGTGGCCATTGTCGGACCGGATGAAAGCTCCCTGGCCCTGGCAGGGGCGCCGCTGGCTCAGGAGGCAGGCGTGCCGAATATCCCCACCTTTGCGACCAATGAAAAGGTGACGCAGATCGGCGACTGTATTTTCCGGGCGTGCTATATCGATCCCTTTCAGGGGCAGGTAGCGGCCAAGTATGCTTATGACGAGCTGGGAGCAAAGACGGCGGCGGTTCTTTACTCCAATGCTGACGCATATGCGACCGGCCTGATGGAGTCCTTCACGGAGAACTTTGAGGCCCTTGGCGGAGAGGTTGTCGTGACGGAAACCTATGCAGGCGCAGACGTGAAGGATTTTAATGCTCAGTTATCGAATATTTACGCCAAACAGCCGGACATCCTGTGGCTGCCCAATCAGGCCAGCGAGATTCCGCTTCAGATTCAGCAGGCCCATGCCATGGGAATTACCTCTACCATGCTGGGGCCGGATTCCTGGGACGTGACTACGGTTCCGGAAACGGCGGGTGCGGAGGCACTGGAAGGTTCTTATTACATTTCCTGTTTCAGTGCAGAGAGCGACAGTCCCATTGCGCAGGAATGGGTAAAGAAATTTGAAGAAGTGAATGGCTATAAGCCTGCTTCCCATGCAACGCTGGCATATGAGGCGCTGCAGATCGTGATCCATGCCCTGGAGGATCTGGATACCTTCAGCGAGGAAGCGCTTCGGGACAATATTGCGGCTACGGATCTGGAGCTTCCGTCCGGACGGGTGACGTTCGATGAAAACAACAATCCCAATAAGGCGGCGGTAATCATGTCTTATAAAGACGGAGTCGGAACCTATGTGACGACGGTACAGCCATAAAGGAATTAAAAAACACTGTAAACAAACAGGTCAGGCGCCGGCTGTTTTCGCCGGCGCCTGATTTAAAAACCAGTATAATTTAGGAGTGAAATTCATGGGCCATGTGTTACAGCTTTTCATTTACGGTCTGCAGCTTGGAAGCTTATACGCCTTGCTGGCAATGGGATACACACTGGTCTTCGGCATCATCAAGATGATTAATCTGGCACATGCGGATCTGATGATGCTGGGAGCCTTTGCAGCGTATTTTTTATTCCAGTGGTTTGGCGGAAGCGGAAATTCTGCAGCGCTTGTTGTCCTGATCATGATCGGCACGATGTTATTCGGTGCGCTGGTGGGTTTTTTGATCGAACGGTTTGCTTATAAACCGCTGCGGGGGAGAACGACGGTAGCCTCCCTGGTAGCGGCCATCGGCGTACAGCTTTTTATCGAAAATCTGATGCGCTGCATTCCCGGAGTCGGGGCATTGCCGAAAAATTTTCCGACGCTGCTTCCGAAAACCAATATTTCCGTAGGCGGTTATCAGATTTCATCTACGCAGATTATCGTAATCGCCATTGCCGCGGTGCTGCTTATTTTTATGCAGTGGCTTTGTTATCACACGAGCCTGGGGAAACAGATGCAGGCGGTGTCCGTGGACAAGGACGCGTCTTCCCTGATGGGAATCAATGTAAACAGGGTGATCTCCATTACGTTTTCCATAGGAGCGGCACTGGCGGCCGTCTGCGGCATTTTATATGGAAGCCTGTATCCTACCATTTATGTATATATGGCCGGGAGTATAGGGAACAAGGCCTTTATATCTGCGGTTATCGGAGGAATAGGCAATATTAAAGGGGCCATGCTGGGCGGATTGATCATCGGTATTATGGAAGTGTTCCTGCAGTCTTTTGCGGCAGATATTTCTTACGGACTTTGTTTTGCGATCCTGATCCTGGTCCTTCTTTACAAACCGACCGGACTGCTGGGCGGTAAGGCTGTCAGGGAAAAAGTATAGGAGGGACAGGATGAAAACAGTACGAAAAATATGCAGGCCGGAGTATTTGGCGTTTTTACTGATCTATCTTACTTTGACGCTGCTCCACCGGATGGGAGTGATTAATTCCTATTTATTTCAGGTGATTACTATTGCCGGCATTAATGTTATTATGACCATCAGCTTAAATATGGTCATCGGCGTCACGGGGCAGTTTTCCATGGGACATGCGGGATTTATGTCCATCGGAGCTTACATCAGCGCAATGATTTCGCGTCTGGCCTTCCAGTCCTTTGAGCGGACGGCCCTGACCGGAAATTTTGTCCTTTTGGCCGCAATCCTGTGCGGCGGGATCGCGGCGGCTGTTTTTGGCTTTATTATTGCGATGCCTACCTTAAAGGTCAAGGGTGATTATCTGGCGATCGTGACCCTGGGATTTGGAGAGATTATCCGCGCCGTATGGCGTGTGGTGGATTATACGGGGGGAGCCCTTGGATTTAACGGAATTCCGAAGCTGACAAACTTTACCTGGGTGTTTGCGGTGATCCTGATCGTTGTATACGCAAGCAGGAATTTTATCCGGTCGTCCTTTGGCCGAAGCTGTCTTGCCGTCAGGGACAATGACATTGCGGCGGAGGCAATGGGAGTAAACTGCAGGAATTATAAGGTTTTGGCATTTGTATTTGCGGCATTTTTCGCAGGGGCGGCCGGCGGCCTTTATGCGCATCTGATCCAGTTTATTCAGCCGGATAATTTTGCGGCGGCGAAATCAACAGATTATATTGTCTATCTGTATGCCGGCGGCGTAGGGACGATCAGCGGGTCGATCCTGGGAGCGGTAGCGCTTACGATCCTGCCGGAGCTTCTGCGTTTCCTGGCAGACTGGCGTCTGGTCATCTATGCATTGCTGCTTCTGTATATCATCATTTGGAAGCCTTACGGATTATTCGGTGGAAGAGAGTTTAGATTCTTAGGACTGGAAACCATTGCCGCCACAGAATCCAGATTTGGAAAGTGGCTGCGGCAAAGAGTCAAAGGGTCCGGGAAGAAGGTGGAATCATGAGTACGCTGTCAGCAAAACATCTGGGGATTCGTTTTGGCGGGCTGCAGGCAGTCAGGGATTTTAATCTTACCATGGGGACGGGAGAGCTGGTTGCCATTATCGGCCCCAACGGCGCAGGAAAAACGACTACGTTTAACATGCTTACGGGGATGTATGTCCCTACGGAGGGAGAACTGGAACTGGACGGAGAGTCCATGATCGGAAAAGCGCCTTACAGGATCAACGATATGGGACTGTCCAGGACCTTCCAGAATATCCGCCTGTTCAGCAGTCTGAGCGTTATGGAAAATATCCGGATCGCCATGAAACGGGAAGCGGATTATTCTCTGTTTGATGCCATGTTCCGGACGAAAAAATACCGGCTGGCGGAGAAAAAGATCGACGAGGAGGCAAAGGAGCTGCTCCGGCTGTTTGAGATGGAAGACGCAGCGCATCTGCAGGCGAAGAATCTGCCTTATGGCGAGCAGAGACGGCTGGAGATCATACGAGCCCTGGCGGGCAGGCCGAAGATCCTTCTTCTGGACGAACCGGCAGCCGGCATGAACCCTACGGAGATTGAGAATGTGATGGAGATCATTGCAAAAGTACGGAAGATGTATGACATTTCCATTCTTCTGATTGAGCATCACATGAGCATGGTTATGAAGATTGCAGACCGGATCCTTGTCCTTGATTTCGGAGAAACCATTGCGGAGGGCACGGCGGAAGAAATACAGGGTGATCCGAAGGTGATTGAAGCGTATCTGGGAAAAGGAGGGGATGAAGAGGATGAGTGATCTGTCAGTGAAAAATCTCCATGTTTCGTATGGTACGGTCAATGCCGTCAGGGGGGTCAGCTTTGAAGTACATGAGGGAGAGATCGTCTCTCTGATCGGAGCGAACGGAGCGGGAAAAACTACGCTTCTGCGGGCGATTTCTGGTTTGGAGAAGGCAAAAAACGGTTCGATCGCATTTGACGGCACGGATTTGGTCAAACTGCCGGCCCATAAAATCGTGGAACAGGGAATCGTGCACATTCCGGAGGGGCGGCGGATTTTTCCGAATTTGAGCGTATATGATAATTTGATGATGGGAGCGCATCTGCGCAAAGATCCCAAAGGGATCCGGGAAGACCTGGAGGACTGCTTTGAGATCTTTCCCCGTTTGAAGGAGCGGTCTTCTCAGCCTGGAGGAACGCTTTCCGGCGGGGAGCAGCAGATGCTTGCCATTGCCCGCGGGATTATGACCCATGGGAATACCATGCTGCTGGACGAGCCGTCCATGGGGCTGGCGCCGATCGTGGTGGATGAGATTTTCGAGGTCATTAAACGGATCAATAAAAAGGGAACGACGGTTCTTCTGGTGGAACAAAACGCCAACATCGCCCTGAAAAATGCGGACAGGGCTTATGTTCTGGAGACGGGAACCATTGTCAAGGAGGGAAATGCGAAGGACCTGCTCCATGACCCGGCAATCCGGGCGGCTTATCTGGGCTGTTAAAATCAATTTTGAAAAGGAAAGAGGAATAAGGAAATGGCTACAGGATTGAATCCTTTTGTGACTTCGGCTCCGAATTCAAAGATCAGAGCCGTATTTAATAAGGTAGACGGACGGGACGATCTGGTGAAATTTGTTTTAGGAGAGCCTGATTTTGATACGGCTCCCAATATTATCGCGGCTGCCAAAAAGGCGATGGACAGCGGACACACACATTATGTGACCAATGCGGGGCTTTGGGAGCTTCGCCAGGCCATCGCTGACAAAATGCAGAGGGAAAACCAGGTCTCTTATGATCCGAAAACGGAGATTATGGTGACGAACGGCGGAACGGAGGCGATCTGGCTGGCGATGCAGACCGTATTGGAACCGGGAGATGAAGTCATTGTTCCGGGACCCTACTGGTCGCCTTACCCGTCCCTTGTCACATTGATGCATGCGGTTCCGGTGGTGGTTCCCATGCTGGAGGAAGACGGTTTTATGTATCATATCGAAAACTTGAAAAAAGCGGTGTCGCCGAAGACGAAAATGCTGATCCTCAACACACCCTGCAATCCGACCGGCGGAATGGCTGACCTGCAGCTTTTGAAGGACATTGCGGATCTGGCAAAGGAACGGGACTTTTATGTCATGTCGGACGAGGTGTATGAGCGGCTGGTATATGACGACAACCGGCACGTCAGTCTTGCGTCTCTGCCGGGAATGAAGGAGCGGACGATCACGATCAACAGCTTTTCAAAATCTTATGCGATGACGGGATGGAGGGTCGGCTATGTGATGGCGGATGCGGGCATTATCCGGTATTGCAATAAACTGCACGAACTGGAAGCCTCCTGTACCAATGTTCCGGCTCAGTGGGGAGCCGTGGAGGCGCTGACGGGAGATCAGGCCAATGTGAACTATATGGTTGGGGAATATACCAGACGCCGCCGGATGATCGTGGACGGATTAAATGCAATCAAAGGAATCAGCTGTGTGGCTCCCAAAGGCACCTTTTATGCCTTTGCCAATATGAAGGGGGCCGGCATGAGCTCCGATGAATTCTGTAACCGTCTGATTGACGAAGCGGGCCTTGTGGTGATTCCGGGCGATTCTTTCGGGGAATACGGCGAGGGATATGTGCGGATGTCCTTTGCCGTGTCTGACGAAACCATTACGGAGGGCTTAAACCGTCTGGATATGTTTATGAACAGACTGAGTATCTGAGACGTTGTATCGGCCGGTAAATGATTGTGAACAGAGGGTTCCTGACAGGCTTTTTTGGGAACTTTGTTTTTGAAGGAAGAGATGAACGGAAATTTAATTGGTGAATTATGTGCGGTTGGAGTCGCCCTTTGCAATGCGGCCGCCTGCTCCTGCTTTAACCGGGCGGAAAAGCGGATCCGTGCATTTACGGTAAATTTGGTAAAGACAGTGGCGGCGTTAGTGAGTGTGACGGCGCTCCGGCTGGTTTTGTACGGTTCGTCCGGCCTGTCCGGAATTCCTTTAGAGGCGTGGATTTATTTGAGTCTGTCCGGTCTGGCAGGCTTTGCATTCGGCGATTTCTTTTATTTTGCTTCTTTTCTGTATCTTCCATACCGAATTTCCATGATGATTTATAACTGCAGCACGATCGTAACGGCGCTTGCGGCATGGGGATTATACGGACAGACGCTGGCATGGAGCTCCTGGATTGGAATTGTTTTGGTAGTGACGGGGCTTGGAATTGTTTTGCTCGCAGGAAAGGGGCAGGAGGCAAATGTTCCGGAAAAAAGGAATATGACAAAAGGCGTCCTGCTGGCTGTCCTGGGAATGCTTGGACAGGCGGGAGGGGTGTTGTTCAGCAGCCGGGGCCTGCAGCTGATTGACATGGAGGGCGGGAGCATGGCGGCCAGCCAGGCCCGGATCCTTGCAGGCACTCTGGGGCTGCTCGTTCTCACGCTGGCGGGAAGGAAAACGGCAGCGGTACGGAAGGACCTGAAGCAGCCGGGGGCGGTATTGCTGACGGCGGCCGGCGGCCTGATTGGCTGTGCGGTCGGGACGACGCTGACACTGCAGTCCCTGTATTATATTCCGGCGGGGATTTCTTCCGCGCTTTCTTCCGTTTCTCCGGTTATGGTTTTACTCACTGCCGTGTTTGTATTTCATGAAAAGGTGAAATGGACAGAAGCCGCAGGGGCGCTTTTGTGTGTTTTGGGCATTGTATTGTTATCTGCTGCATAAGGAAGGGGAAAGGAAGATGATGGATCTTTAATAAAAAGAACCAGGAAAACAGGATACGGCGCAATAAAGACTCTCCCGGACCGGAGAGTTTTTATTATTATAAAAGCCCTCTATATGTTACTCGAAATTTCGTATTGGTATTTTAAGACGGGGGATGTTAGGATGAAAAAAATATAGTTCCGACGGGAAGCGGCGGAGAAGGAGGAGAGAGCTATGAGCCAGACAACGAAAGAAATGCCGGCGGGAATCCGGAACCTGTTCACATCCATCACCCATTACAAAAAGGGGGAAAGGATTCTGATTATCACGGACGACAACAAGCTGGAGATTGGACAGATGGTGTATCAATATGCGAAGCAGGTGGCAAAGGATGTGGCGATGGCCGTCATGGAGCCCAGGAAGGGGCATGGGTCCGAGCCGCCGGAGGCGATTGCGGAAGCGATGCTGTCCTGTGATATCTGCCTGGGAGCGACTACCATGTCCCTGTACCATTCCCAGGCGCGGAACATTGCGTGTAAAGAGAAGGGCATGCGCTGGGTCGGCCTGCAGGACTTCGTGCCGGAAATGTTTGAAAAGGGCGGAATGACGGCGGATTTTGATGAAATCCACAGGGAGATTGATCGGGTTGCCCATTTGTACCAGGGAAAACAGTTCCGTTTAACGGCTTCCGGCGGGACCGACATGACCTGCAGCGTGGAAGGCAGGAAGGTGGTGGTGGACTATGGGACAGCCATTACTCCCGGCGCAGCCTGCGGTACGCCCAATGCGGAGATTGCGCTGGGACCGGTGGAGGGAACGGCGGAGGGCATTCTGGTGATAGACGGGAGCATTCCCCATCCGCTGCTCAATGTCATTGAGGAACCGATTACCTGTAAAGTGGAGCGGGGCTGTATCAGGGAGATTACGGGGGGACGCCAGGCGGAAATTTTGAAACAGGTGCTGGAAGAGTATCACGATTCGACAGTTTATAACGTGGCGGAACTGGGCCTGGGGATGAATCCTCTCAATGAGATTATCGGACATATGGCGCCGGACGAGGGCTCCTACGGCAACATTCATGTGGGGATCGGAAAGAATACCGGGTTTGGCGGACATGTGATGTCGCCGCTTCATCTGGACATGGTGGTGCGGAAGATCACGGCTGAAATCGACGGAAAGTATTTTATGAAAGATGGGGTTTTGATGGTATGAAAAAATGCGTGGTGATTTCAGATTCCTTTAAAGGAACCCTGTCCAGCATGGAGATCTGCGCCATTGCGAAAGAAAGCATTCCCAGGTTTTTTCCCGAATGCGAGGTGGAGGCGGTCCCGGTGGCAGACGGCGGAGAAGGGACGGCGGCGTGCTTTGCCGAGGCGCTTAAGGCAGAGTTTGTCAAGGTGACGGTGAGCGGCCCGTACCGGGAAAAGATACCGGTCTTTTATGCTAGGAGCGGTTCCAGAGCCTTTATTGAGACGGCGGCCGCAGCCGGGCTGCCTCTGGTGGGAAACAGAAAAAATCCGGCGGTGACTACCACTTACGGCGCGGGAGAGCTGATCCGCCATGCGGTGGAAGGCGGCTGTAAAGAGATCTTTCTGGGGATCGGCGGCAGTGCGACCAATGACGGTGGCTGCGGATGTGCGGCGGCTCTGGGCGTTCGTTTTTTCGACCGGGAGGGAAAAGAGTTTCTGCCGGCGGGTGGGAGCCTTTCCAGGATCAGCCGGATTGATACCGCAGGCTCCGAACAACTTCTGGAACAGGTGAATATTACGGTCATGTGTGACGTGACCAATCCCCTTTACGGGGAGAACGGAGCGGCTTTTGTCTTTGGGCCCCAGAAGGGGGCGGATCCGGATATGGTGCTTATGCTGGACAGTGAACTCCGGGCCTTTGGCCGGGCGGTTCAGGAGAATCTTCAAAAGGATATTTCCTTTCTCCCCGGTGCAGGAGCGGCCGGCGGAATGGGAGGTGGGATGGCGGCTTTTTTTGAGGCGGAGCTTAAATCCGGCATTGAGGTGATCCTGGATGCGGTTGATTTTGACAGGAAGCTTTCCGGCGCTGATCTGGTTATTACAGGAGAAGGCCGGATTGACAGCCAGAGTATGCAGGGGAAGGTGGTCTCAGGCGTCGCAAAGCGCACCCAAAAGGCGGGAGTACCTTTGGTGGTGATTGCAGGCGGGATCGGGGACGGCGCTGAAGCGGCTTATGAGATGGGCGTGACTGCCATGTTCGGCATTGACCGCCCAGCGGCGGCCTTTGAGGAATACAGGAGAGACACCAGGCGGCATTATCAGGCGGTCCTGGAGGATCTTCTGCGTTTTGCGGGGGCGGCAGGGAAATGGTGAAGAAAATTTGCGCGGAAACTTCAGAGATATTTCGTGAGATCAGAGTGCAGGATAAACTGGTAAAAGGCTTCGCTGGGTCTGGACAGTTTTTTGTTCCTGGCTTTTACCAGATAGAGCTTCCTGTCCTGATGGATGTCGGAGAGGGGAATGCGCTTTACCGGACTGTGGTTTAAAATGGAAACCTCCGGGACAATGGCCACGGCCTGGCTGCCCTCCAGCATGGCGGCAATGGAGGATTCCTCTTCAAATTCATAAATAATGTTGGCTTTTACATTGGCGCCGGAGATGATCTCATCTACCAGGCGCCTGCTTTCTCCGGTAAAAGAATTATAGGTAATCAGTGGATAGGACAAGGCCTCCCTGGCCGAAACAGAAGGACGGGAAGCCAGTGGGTGGTCTTGAGAGACAATGAGGATCAGCCTCTGCTTGATGATCGGAACGAACTCAATCTCGTATTCCTCCCGGACGAAGGCGCAGATGCCCAGGTCGTAATTCCCGTTTTTGATCCCTTCAATGATAATGCGGCTGTGGGCCTGACCGAAGATAAAATGATATTTGCTGTGTTTTGGCAGCTCAATAAAACTGTTCACCAGCCGGGGGACCAGAGAATGGCCGAGAATGTACAGGTAGGCGAAATGAATGATATCCGGCGTTTCGGAAGATATTTGCTTTAAAAGCTCCACGCCGGAATTGATCTGTCCCAGGGCAGGGGCGACATGGTCATAAAAAATCTGCCCGTACTGGGTGAGCTTCACGTTCCGGCCGTTTTTCATGAACAAGGGAACACCCAGCTCTTCCTCTAGCTTCGCAATGGCATAGCTCAGGCTGGGCTGGGAGATATACAAGGCTTCCGAAGCCTGGGTATAATGCTCCAGTTGGGCAAGCTTTACAAAATATGAAAGAAAATTGTAAGTCATCAGTCACTGTACCTCGTCTAAATATGGATTGATCGGGATGTTCTCATTATACCATAAAAAAAGAAAGGGATTCATATAGTTTCTCTATGGCTTTCCGGAAAAAATGTATCGGTGACGGGAGAGGTACGGAAATTCAGTCAGGAAAGGAGAATCAGAAATGGAACAGGAAAAATGGAAACGGCATTTGCTTCCCCTTCAGGCAGTAACACATGATGTAAGGGAAATCCGGGGAGAATATTACAGAAAAAAAGCGGAAACAGCTATTAAAAATTTGAAAAGGAATCAGTTTGAAGCCCATTATGCGGCTTCCTTGACAGGGGCGGAAGCGTTGCTGCTTGACCTGATTCCGGACGGAGCGGTTATCGGCTGCGGGGATTCCCATACGCTTTTCGCCATGGATCTGGAAAAGAGACTTTCAGAAAAAGGCTGTACGGTCATTCCACATATTTGCGTCAATCGTCCCTATATGGAAGAAAACGGAAGATTTCGAAATAAAGAGGAAGCAAAGCGGGTGACGAGGGAGATGATAAAGAATTACCTGGCCAGCGATGTGTTTCTTTTGGGAGCCAACGCCATTACCATGGACGGGCAGATTGTGAATGTAGACGGAAGAGGAAACCGAATCGCAGGAAGTCTTTACGGCCCGGAGCGGATCATTGTCCTGGCAGGGGCCAACAAGCTGGTGCCCGACGTGCCGGCCGGCAGACAGAGGGCGGGCTTTGTCTCTGCTTCCATGAACCATGTCAAATACGGAAAACAGGAGATGCCCTGTATGAAAGCCGGGTTATGCTTGGACTGCCGCCATCCGGAACGCTCCTGCAGCATTACGACGGTCATACATCGGAAGCCCCATGATGCGGATTTTCACGTGATCCTGGTGGGGGAAGAGCTGGGATTTTGATGGATGTAAAGAGGATTTATATAGAATCTCTATGAATCCTTTGTAAGATATGTATTGGAATTTTGGAAAAAGAGCGGGTAAACTATAAAAAACAACCAAAAGCGATGAGGGAATCAGGAGGAAGCGATGATGAAAGATTTGTATAAGGCAGCCCGCAGGCTGGACCAGGTACAGTTCTCTCCGGTCCGCAAGGTATTGGAGCGGGCCAATGAGCTGGCGGCGGAGGGGCGGGATATCCTGCACGTGGAGATCGGAGAACCGGACTTTGACACTCCGTCCGATATCGTGGAGGCGACGGTACAGGCGCTCTGCGTGGGGAAAAAGACCCATTATCCGCCGAACAGGGGAGTATTGAGGCTGAGAAATGCCATTTCGGACATGCTGAAGGAACAGTATCAGGCGGAATATGACGGAGCTTCGGAGATCCTGGTGACCTGCGGAGCGGCAGAAGCGATTTTCGATACCATTACGGCGCTGACAGGCGATGGGGACGAAGTGATCGTTATGACTCCGGCCTATATGAATTATGAAAACTGTATTCGTATGGCCGGAGCAGAATGTGTCAAGGTGGAGCTTTCGGAAAGTGACGGATACCAGGTGAACAAATCCGTGCTGGCGGCGGCGGTGACGAAGCGGACCCGTATGATCGTCCTTACCAACCCCAATAATCCCACCGGTACGGTTATGAACCGGGAAAGTCTTCAAAAGATCGCGGCGGTGGCGAAGGCACATGATTTGATCGTGCTGTCAGACGAGATTTACGCGGCCATGCATTACGGCGTGGAATATGTGTCTTTTGCTTCTCTTCCCGGTATGAAAGAACGCACGATTCTTGTCAGCGGTTTTTCCAAGTGCTTTGCCATGACCGGATGGAGGATCGGTTATGTAGCCTGCGACGTGAGGTTTTACTCTCCGATCCTGAAAGTCCATCAGTATGCCACCAACTGTATCCCTACCTTTATCCAGGAGGGGCTGGCTGACGGCATGAAAACGGAAAAGACGGCAATGGACGTGAAGGCTATGGTACTTACCTTTGACGAAAGGCGGAGGATGGTGCTGGAAATGCTTTCGCAGGTGCCGGGAGTGACCTGCAGCGGGGCGGACGGAGCTTTCTATATTTTTGTCAATGTTTCCGGGACCGGCCTGGACGGAACAGAATTTGCCGAACGGCTCCTGGAAGAGCACGGGGTAGCTCTGGTGCCGGGAGCAGCTTTCGGGGAAAGCTGCCAAAACTGCGTCAGGATCTCCTACGGGATGTCCATTGACGTGCTTGACCAAGCATTGCAGCGGATCCGGGAATTTACCAGGACGCTTTGCAAATAAAAAAACAAAGGAGGATACACAATGAAAAGGGTACTTGCAGGATTGCTGGCGGTGGCCATGACGTTTTCTCTCGTCGGCTGCGGCGGCGCAGGAGAAGAAGGAAACGGGACAGAGAAAAAAACGGAAAGCGCAAAGACAGAGGCGGCAAAGGTGTCGGAAGCGGAACCCTCCGGAAAAAAGGATGGAGAAACGATCCGGGTGGGCGTTCTCTATCCTTTGACGGGAAACAATGCGACTGCCGGTACGGAATCTGTCAAATGTCTGGAAACGGCGGCGGAACTAATCAACGGCTCTTATGACATTGATTTTCCGGGGGCAAAAACAGAAGGAATCCAGAGTATGGGCGGCGCGAAGATCGAGATCATTGCAGCGGATTCCCAGGCCAGTGCAGAAGTCTCTGCCACGGAAGCGGAACGGCTGATCACCGAAGAGCATGTGGACGCCCTGATCGGCTGTGACATTTCCAGTTGCACCAAGACCGCCAGCGCGGTGGCGGAACGGTATGGGGTTCCTTTTATCAACGGCGAGTCATCCTCTGACAGCCTTGTCGGACGGGGATTGGAATATTTCTTCCATGTGGGGCCGAACGACAGCCTTCTGGTTGCTTCTTCCTTTGATTATCTGGACAAGATCCGGGAATCGGCTGGGATCGAGTCCGTGGCGATCTGCGGGGCCGACGACGATTCCGGTACAAATTTCGTTAATTTCTGTGAGAAGGAGGCAAAAGAGAGAGGGTATACGATTGCAACGCAGTTTACTTACACTCAGGATGCGGCGACGCTTTCCTCAGAATGCATGAAGCTGAAAGCGTCCGAGGCGGATGCGCTGATGATTTTTGCTCTGACAGGACCTGCCATTTTGTTCCTTCAGACCATGCAGGATATGGATATCAACTTTAAGACCATGATCACGGCTCGGGGAGGCTTTATTGCGACAGAGTTTTTTGACACGGTGGGGGATGCTTCCGAGTATATTATGACGGAAAATACCTGGAGCCTGGACAGCGTGTCGGACAAGGCTTATTCGACCGCCATCAACGACCTTTGTATCAAGAAAGCAGGATGCGGCATGAACGGAAATTATGCCAGGGCCATGCAGGCGTTCTTTGTTCTCTGCGACGCCCTTGAGCGAGCCGGAAGCAAGGACGGAGAGGCGCTTAAGGACGCGCTCTGGGCTACGGATATGGACGGCTCTTCTCTGATCTGTCCCTGGGACGGCGTGAAATTTGACGAGGACGGACAGAATATTTATGCGGGCGGTATTATGACCCAGGTCCAGAACGGACAGTATGTGACCATTGATCCGGAGGTAGAAAAAGCCGTGGTACCGGCGCCTGCCTGGAAGGAGCGCTGAACGCAGACGAAAGGACGGTTAAAGAATGTTAGCATTATTGCCACAGGTGCTTCTTGAGGGGATATTTACGGGTATGATCATTGCACTCATCGCCATGAGCGTATCTCTCACATGGGGCGTCATGTACATTATCAATTTTGCCCAGGGTGAGATTTTGATGATGGGAATGTTCTTTTCCTACTATTTCACCCTGGCTACGGGCCTGGACCCGCTCATCTGCCTGCCGGTCTGCGCAGTGGTCATGTACTGTTTCGGCGTACTGATCTATAAACTGCTGATCCGGCGGGTCATGAAGTCCAGTACTTTAAGCCAGCTTCTGGTAACCTATGCGCTCAGTATCGTGCTGGTAAATGTTGCGCAGATCGCATTCGGGCCGGCTTACAAGACGGTGGATACGCAGGCGTTTAAAGGCGCCATCCAGGTGGGGAGCCTGCTGATCGCATGGTCCAGGCTGGTGCCGCTTCTTATCTGCATTTTCACGGCAGCAGTGCTCTATATTGTGATCAATAAGACTAACATCGGACGTTCCATTAAGGCGACCGCCTTAAACAGAGACGCGGCCTCCCTGGTCGGCGTCAATGCGGAGCGGGCCTACACCACTTGCATGGGACTTGCGACAGCGGCTTCCGGCATCGGCGGAGTGGCGCTTACCTATTACTTCTCCATCTACCCAAGCGTGGGCTCCGTGTTTATGAATTTCGGATTTACGGCCTGCTGTATCGGCGGGATGGGAAGCATTCCGGGCGCAGTGATCGGAGGGATCCTGATGGGGTTAATTGACAGCATCGTAGGAACGTTTTTCAACGTGTCGCTTAAATATGTGGCGGTGTTCGCACTGTTTATCCTTGTGGTTTACAAACGTCCCAAAGGGCTGTTTGGATGGTGATGAGAGATGAATAAATTTATGAAAAAAATGAAGGGAAGCCTGAAAGCGAGCAGGGTGTCGCCGGCTGCTCTGGCTGTCTGCCTGGCAGTGATCCTGGCATACCCTTATGTGTTTTCCTCGCCGTTTCAGAGAAATCTGGGAATCCTGATTTTAATGTGGGGATGCCTTGGCAGTGCGTGGAACATTTTCGGGGGATATACTGGGCAGGTCTGCCTGGGAACGGCCATGTTTTTCGGAATGGGGGCTTACGGCGTGGTGCTTCCGTATTATTATTGGAACATCACTCCCTGGCTCGGCATCCTGATCGGCATGATCCTGGCGGTGCTCCTGGCGCTTTTAGTGGCTGTCCCGATCTTTAAGCTGAGCGCCCAGTATTTTTCCATTGCAACCATGGCCCTCGGAGAGACGGTTCGGATCATCATGGTGAACCTGCCGTTTACCAGGGGAATGCAGGGAATCGACTTCCTGAATATGAAGGACAGCTTCTGGTATACCCTGCAGTCGAGCAGCAAGATCCCGTATTATTATATGTTTGCGGTTTTAACGGCGGGCGTGTTCGTGCTGATGTGCTGGATCAACACGTCCAAACTGGGCTATTACTTCCGTACCATCAAGGCGAATCCGGTTTCTGCGGAGAGCATCGGCATCAATGTGAGGAAATATAAAACTTGTGCGCTGATCCTCTGTGCAGTAATTGCCTCGCTGTGCGGCTCGGTCTATGTGGTCTATCAGGCATATGTAGATCCGGCCACCGTACTCCTTGGCGCACTCTCCACCAGGATGATTATCATGGCGGTTATCGGGGGGATCGGCACCGTGTACGGCCCTATGGCCGGGGCGCTGATCCTGGTGCCCCTCGGCGAGTATATCCGGGCGGCCAACAGCGGTTCCCTGCCGGGGATTGATCTGGTGATTTACGGCGTACTGATTATACTTGTAATTATGTTTCAGCCGGACGGAGTCGTGGCCATGATAAAAAAGGCGGTGGAACGGATCAGAAAGAAAGTCTGGAAACAGGGGAAGGAGGCCGCCTGATGGGGATTCTTGAGGTGAAAAACGTGACAAAGAAGTTCGGAGGGCTGGTGGCCAACAGCGACGTGACCTTTTCTGTGGAGCAGGGACAGGTTTACGGAATCGTCGGGCCAAACGGCGCCGGGAAGACGACCATGTTTAACATGATCAGCGGCGCCTTCCATCCCACGTCGGGACAGATCCTGTTTAAAGGCGAGGACATTACAAAGAAGCCGGCTTATGAGATCTGTAAGCGTCACATCGGCAGGACCTTCCAGATTCCGCTGGCCCTGGATAAGATGACGGTGTTGGAAAACGTGACTGTGGGCGCCATGGTGCATACGCCGAAGACAGAGGCGGCAAAGGAATTTGCCGCCGAGATCCTGGCCTATGTGGGCATGGAGAAGCAGCAGGATTTGATGGCGGAGTCTTTGAGCGTGATCCAGAAAAAAAGGCTGGAGATCGCAAGGGCTTTAAGCACGAAACCGGAGATGATCCTTCTTGACGAGTCCATGGCAGGCTTAAACGGCCAGGAACGGGATGATGCGATCGCACTGATCAAAAAGATCAACCACGATGGGATCACGGTCCTGATGATCGAACACGTCATGCGGGTGGTCATGAGTGTCTGTGACCAGGTGCTGGTGCTGCAGAACGGGATGAGGATTGCGGAAGGGACACCGGAAGAGATTACACAGGACGAAAAAGTCATAGCGGCGTATTTGGGGGATTGATCATGTTAAAAGTATCAGATATAGTGACCGGCTACAGCAGTTCCCTGGCCGTGTTAAACGGGATCAGCTTTGATATGAAAGAAGGGGAAATTGTGGCGATCCTGGGGGCCAACGGAGCGGGAAAGTCGACGACCCTCAGGACGGTAGCGGGACTTATGAAGCCCTGGAAAGGAAGCGTGAAATTCCTCGGAGAAGACATTTCCGGGGTGCCGGCCCACGAGGTGGTGCGGAAAGGACTTTCTCTGGTGCCGGAGGGACGGCTGCTGTTCGGAAAGCTTACCGTCCACGAAAACCTTACCATGGGGGCATTTACGAGAAAAGATAAGGCGGAGATCCACGACTCTCTGGATATGGTTTACTCGCTGTTTCCCAGGGTAAAGGAGCGGATGAACCAGAAGGCCAACACTCTTTCCGGCGGGGAGCAGCAGATGGTGGCCATTGCAAGAGGGCTGATGTCGAAACCAAGTCTTCTGATCCTGGACGAGCCCTCCCTGGGACTTGCGCCAAAACTGGTAAAAGAGGTATTTGCCTTTGTAAAAGAAATCAACCAGAAAGGCATTTCCATTTTGATCGTGGAACAGAATGTGAAGGAGACTTTGCAGCTTTCCGATCGGGCGTTTATCATCCAGGAGGGAAAAACTACGTTTAGCGGAAAATCGGAGGAACTGATGGACGACGACAACGTGCGTAAGGCGTATTTGGGAATGTGAATACAACAGGCAATTGCGTGACTCAAAAATTCATTGAATATTCTGGTAATATTTCCGGGAAAACCCCTTTGCGCCGTGGAAGCAAGACTAGAGAAGGCAGGAGGGACCCTTTCCCGAGTGACTTCTGTGGTTCTGGGCTTGCTGGAACGCCTGGCGCCAGCAGGCTTTGAACGGACATATTGCCAGAATGCTTCCACAATTTCACGTTTCGCAATTGCCTGGTGAATACAAGTTTGAAAGGAGAATGAAATGAAGATCGGATTTATTGGACTGGGGATTATGGGGACTCCCATGGCAAAGAACCTGCTTGGGGCAGGACATGAGCTGGTGGTATATGACCGGTCTGCGGAAAAGATGGAAGAGCTTGTGCAGGCGGGGGCAAAGGGAGCCGCTTCTTCGAAGGAAGCAGCGGAGGAATGCCGTCTGGTGATCACCATGGTTCCCAATTCGCCTCACGTGAAAGCAGCGGTCATGGGAAAAGACGGCGTGCTGGAGGGGGCAAAGGAAGGAGATATCCTTGTCGATATGAGCTCGATCGCGCCTCTGGCTTCCCAGGAGGTTTATAAGGCCTGCAAAGAGAAGGGGGTCCGCATGATCGATGCGCCGGTGTCCGGCGGGGAACCGAAGGCCATTGACGGAAGCCTTTCAATTATGGTGGGCGGAGACAGGGAAACTTTTGACGAGGTATATGACATCCTTATGGTCATGGGCGGCAGCGCCGTATACTGCGGGGACAGCGGAGCCGGAAACATGACCAAGCTGGCGAATCAGATCATTGTGGCCGTGAACATTGCGGCTGTCTCGGAAGCCTTTATGCTGGCATCTAAAGCCGGAGTGGACCCGAAGAAAGTGTTCGACGCCATCAAGGGAGGTCTGGCGGGCTCCACGGTTATGAATGCGAAGGTTCCCAAAATTCTGGGAAGAGATTTCGCTCCGGGCTTCCGCATTGACTTACATATCAAGGATCTGAACAATGCCGTTGAGACGGGCCACAGCGTAGGCGCGCCCCTGTTTTTAACCACGCAGGTACAGGAAATGCTGGAACGGCTTCATTTTGACGGCTGCGGCTCTGATGACCACAGTGCCATTGCCAAATACTATGAAAAGATTTCCGGGAGCGAGATTAAATAAATAAGCGTTTGTGAAACTCAAAAATTCATTTAATATTCTGGTAATATTTCCGGGAAAAGCCCTCTGGGCTTGCTGGAACGCCTGGTGCAGCAGGCGTTGAACGGACATGTTGCCAGAATATTCCGATAATTTCATGTTTTGCAAATACCTGTTAAATAAAGACTGAGAAGGTGGATGGAATGTTAAAAAAAGATGAAGTTCTGTATAATAAAGTGAAGTGGATGTTAAAGGAGGGGAAGCGGACGGTCGGCTCCTGGCTGCAGCTTGGAAGTCCTGTTTCTGCGGAGATTCTGGCAAAAGCCGGTCCGGACTGGCTGATGGTCGACTGCGAACACGGCCCTTATGACATCCCGACTCTTACGAGCCAGCTGCAGGCCATTGCCAAATATGATGTGGTCCCGTTGGCGAGGGCGCCCTGGAATGATTTTGTGATGATCAAGCAGATTCTGGACACGGGAGTCATGGGGATCCTGGTGCCTTATGTGAGCACGAAGGAGGAAGCCTGCCGGGCTGTGAGTGCCTGCAAATATCCCACCCTTGGCATCCGGGGCGTGGCGGGGAGCCCCAGGGGATCCGGCTATGGGATGGATGGAAAACGGTATCTGGAGAAGGCCGACGATCAAATCCTAGTCATGACCCAGGTGGAAACTCCGGAGGCAGTAAAGAACATTGAGGAGCTGGTGACGGTAGAAGGGCTGGACGGCATCTTTATCGGGCCCATGGATTTAAGCTGCTCCATGGGACATTTCGCTGATCTCGGCGCGCCTGAAGTACAGGAGGCGATCCGGCATGTGGAGGAAGTCGTTTTTGCCAGTGATAAGTTCCTGGGGACGGTGGCGGCAGATATGGAAGCGGCGGAAAAGCTCTATGACAGAGGCTACGGCCTGGTGGTGCCCATGTCCGACAGCACGGCTCTTGGCAGATTGGCGAGAAATACCTTTGACCGGTTCCAGGAACTGTACCCGGAACGGTAGAAACAGATTTACATAAAAGAAAGACATGGGACAGCCGGGAAATAGACAGCCCTGTACAGCTGGCCTTCAGTATATGATCGACGGCATCGCTCGCAGCGGATTCGGGAAAAGTGCCGGCAGGGGCTCAGGAGGCCCTGCGGAAAAATTTCCTGGAGGTAAAGAAAAACAGGATCATGGTCACGGCGACGGAAGTAAAATCGGCCGCCGGCTCAGCCAGATAAATTCCCTCCACGCCCATAAACATAGGAAGCAGGATGGCAAGGGGGATCAGGAGGATCACCTTTCGCAGCAATGCGATGATCAGGGACACTTTGGCCTGTCCCAGCGCCAGGAAGGTAAACTGGCAGCTGGTCTGGATTCCGAAAATGGTAATTCCCAGGAAATAGACCGGCATGTGCTTACAGGCCAGAGCGACCAGCTCGCCGTTGCTGCTGAAGAGTCCTGCATAAAGCTGCGGCCGCAGCACCGCGATCCCGCCAAAGAGGAGGGTTCCGGCCAGGGACACGAAGACCATGCGGAAAAAGGCCGCCCTGACCCGTTCCGGTTTTCCGGCGCCGTAATTATAGCTCATAATCGGCTGAACGCCCTGGGAGATCCCCTGCACCGGAACGACGATGAGCTGCATGACGCTGCTCATAATGGACATGGTGCCCACATACAGGTCGCCGCCGTACTTTTGCAGGCCGGAATTTAAGGTGATCATGACGAGGCTTTCCGTACTCTGCATGATGAAGGGTGAGACGCCCAGTGCAGCGATTTTTGCAATGATCTTTTTGTCCAGGCGGATGTATTTCCTGCGGATTCGTATGACGCTTTTGGAGGAGGCCAGAAAATGAATGACCCATACGGCGCTTAGGGCCTGGGAAATAATCGTGGCCAGGGCAGCGCCCCGCACGCCCATGCCGAAGCCGAAGATCAGGATCGGATCCAGGATGATATTGGTCACTGCGCCTAAAAGGACGGAAAGCATGGCGACCTTCGCATTCCCCTGCCCGCTGATATAGGTATTCAGGCCGAGGGCAAGCTGGACGAACACGGTTCCGCTCAGGTAGATGGTAATATATTGTTCGGCGTAAGGGATGGTGTTGTCGCTGGCGCCGAACAGGTAAAGGATCGGAAGCTTAAATACCTGGAACAGGACCGTCAGGGTGACGGAAAAGGCCAGAAGCATTGCGATGCTGCTTCCCAGGATCCGTTCTGCCTGTTCGTAATTTTTCTTTCCCAGCTGAATGGAAGCCTGCGGGGCCCCGCCCATTCCGGCAAATGCGCTGAAGGCGGAGATGACCATCAGAATCGGAGCGGTGAGTCCCACTCCGGTCAGCGCCAGCTCGCCGTATTCTGCGATATGACCGATATAGATCCGGTCTACGATATTATAAAGCACGTTGATAACCTGTGCGGCCACCGCCGGAAGTGCCATGCCTGCCATCAGCCTCCCAAGAGGGGCCGTTCCCAGTCTTTCTTCTTTGTTCTGTTCCATTTTATAGCTGCCTTCCTGTCTTTTTTCTGTCCGGTTCGGACGATTTCCATGGAAAATAAGTTCATTATAGAACAAAAACAGACGAGAGTCAATGGCCTTCAGCCGCAGTCCCCTGCATGACCGCCGGAAATTTTTCGGCGGCTTGTATGATGCTCTGTTCTCTTGCGGCATCGGGGAAATACGGAAAGCCCTGCAGTTCCATGGCTTTGCTTAATGGGAATTCTTGTCCGGAACCGGGATGTCGTGCTGTAAACATGAGATAAAATAATGTTAATAACATGAAAGCAAGTAATGGTATTAACATGAATTAATAGCAGGGAGATTTGGAACGAAGAAGTGCCGTGTTCAGTGAGCGGGTATGGAATGCCACAGGCGGCCGGCCGCAGGCCATCGCCGGGCTGGTCCATGGCTTCAAGGAGGGCAATCAATTCCAGACTTTACTGGGGGGCGGGATCCGGCAAGACATTTACGATGGCGAATGTTATTCAGGAATTGCAGAAACTGACGCTCGTTATTGCTTACATCAAAACGCTTGCGGTACAGTTTTACGGAGAATTCTTGTAGATTTTTAATTGTTAAAAAAATTCGAATAAGGTGTATAAAACCTGAAGTTGAGGTTAAACTATAAATATCAAAAGCAATCGACAATAAAAAGTCCCCGAAATCGACAGCAGGATTTTACATATCAGACTCTTATCAGAGGAATTTCACTTCCCATAGATACAGAATTTTTTACGCCCTCGAGAATGCTCTCCGATTCGGGCTGCATTTTTAGCTGCAGTTTTCTTTCCGTTACGGATCCTCACCTGGATAGTGTCGAAGACCCGGCTGCCCTGCGAGACGAGGATGCTGCGGCGGAATCGAAACATATCGCTAAAGCAGCCTCTGCTCCGGTCGGCACTCAACCGCGTTCCATCGCTACAATTACACAATCGTTTGCCTTATATAAAAGAGGAAATACAGGAACAAAATCGAAGAATATTACACAATCGTTTGTGTAAATGGCGGTTGAAAAATATCATAAAAATAGATATTATTAAAATATAAGGATACATAATTGTATTATTTATACAAAAAACAGATGATATTAAGCGCCAGACTAAGCAATAGAGGAAGAAAAGAACTCAACTTTTTTCTTATTTTTTTCCTCGAAAGGAGAAAATCTATGAGACTTCATTGCTCCAAAGAAGAATTGGAAAAGGCGGCCCATGATATACGTGTCGATATCGTGGAGAGTCTGCACTGTGCGGGTTCCGGACATCCGGGCGGCTCACTGTCGGCGGCAGAAATCCTGAGCGTGCTGTATTTTCATGAAATGGACGTGGACCCGGAAAATCCTGGGTGGGCGGACAGAGACCGCTTTGTGTTATCGAAGGGACATGCGGCGCCCGTGTATTATTCTGCGCTGGCGGAGCGGGGATTTTTCCCGAAGGAGCAGCTAAAGACGCTGAGGCAGATTGACAGCCCCCTGCAGGGGCATCCGGACAGGAAAAAGGTTCCGGGAGTGGATATGTCGACCGGTTCTCTGGGCCAGGGAATTTCAGCGGCGGCAGGGATGGCCTGTTATGCCAGGAGAGAGGGAAAGGATTTCCGGGTCTACTGTGTGCTGGGTGACGGTGAAATGCAGGAGGGCGAGGTCTGGGAGGCGTTTATGGCTTCCGCCCATTATGGGCTTTCCAATCTTACAGTGCTCCTTGACAACAATAATCTGCAGATTGACGGGGCGGTGAAGGACGTCATGTCCGTCTATCCAATTCGGGAGAAGGCGGAGGCCTTTGGCTGGCAGGCGATAGAAGTCGACGGACATGACGTGGAGGAGCTGGTCTGCGCCCTGGAGGAGGCACGGCAAAACCAGGAGACTCCGACGCTTATCATCTGCAGAACCGTGAAGGGGAAAGGGGTCTCCTTCATGGAAAATCAGGCGGGCTGGCATGGTGCGGCAATTGACGATGAACATTATGAGCAGGCGATGAGAGATTTGAAAGCATAAGGAGGGCTCCGGAAATGTTATCTACGAGAGAGGCTTACGGCCTGGCGCTGGCCGAATTTGGCGGTCAATATGATTTTTATGTTCTGGACGCGGACCTTGCAAAGGCGACTCAGACCATAAAATTTAAAGAAAAATATCCGGAACGTTTTCTGGACATGGGAATTGCGGAATCCAACATGATGAATTTTGCAGCGGGGATGTCTGCCTGCGGCACGCCGGTATTTGCCAGCACCTTTGCGGCCTTTGCCGCCGGGCGGGCGTACGACCAAATCCGAAACGGGATTGCATATCCAAACTGCAATGTGAAGATTGGAGCTACCCATGGGGGTGTTTTAATAGGAGCTGACGGTGGAAGCCATCAGTGCATCGAAGACATTTCTCTGATGCGCACCATCCCCAACATGACGGTACTCAGTCCCTGCGACACAGAGGAGACTTTCGCCTGCGTCAGGGCAGCGCTGGAATGGGAAGGCCCGGTTTATCTGAGGTTTGGCCGTCTCGGCACGCCGGATATCTATGAAAAGGGAGCGCTGAAATTTGAGATCGGAAAGGGACAGGTGGTCCTGGACGGAGGGGATGCGGCGATTATCGCCGTGGGAGACATGGTCTTTAAAAGCCTGGAGGCGGCGGGGCGGCTGAGAGCGGCAGGAATCCATGCGGCGGTCATTGACATGGCGTCGATTAAGCCCATTGATGCCGACCTTGTTTGTACATACGCCAGAAAGACGGGCTGCGTCGTTACGGCGGAGGACCACAATGTGATGGGCGGACTCGGCGGTGCGGTGGCGGAGGTTCTGGCGGGAGCCTGCCCGACGCCGATGGAATTTGTGGGAGTAAAAGATCAGTTCGGACGTTCCGGGGCGCCACAGGAGCTGGCTATGCTTTACGGCCTGACGGTGGAGGCGATCGAGGAGGCAGTAAAAAAGGCAGTTGGGAGAAAGAGATAAATTTTCTGAGCGGAGGTATAGATGAAACATATTTTTCTAAATCTGAAACGCTTTGACGTTCCGGCAGAGCTTGGCGGCGTCAACCGGATTGCTTCCATCCAGGCTTGGGGAGGTTGCATCGTGGCACGGACGCAGGAGGGATTGAAAAAATATGACCCCGGGGAGGTGGAATTTGTCCAGTATTATCCGGAGGCGCATATTATGAATGCCGTCTCGGCGAGATGCGGCGGCAGCCCTGTGAGGATCGGCTGCCAGGGCGTTTACCGCATGGATGCGGGAAGCCACGGGTTCGGCGCATTTACTGCCAATCGTCCTGCGGCGGCCATGGATGCCATGGGGGTGGAGTCGGTCCTGATCGGCCACTGCGAGGAGCGAAACGACAAGGCCGGTATTCTGGCGGAGGCGGGGGTGAAGGATTCTGCGGCGGTGAACCGCATCTTGAACCAGGAGATTCGGCTGGCGGCGGCCCGGGGCATGAGCGTTCTCTACTGTGTCGGAGAAAAAAGCGAGGAGCAGGAGCGGTGGAGAGAGGTTCTCGGGGAACAGCTGCGGGTCGGCCTTCAGGACGTGGACCTGTCAAAGGTGGTCATCGCCTATGAGCCGGTCTGGTCCATCGGCCCGGGGAAGACTCCGGCAGACAAGCCGTACATTACAAAGATTGCCAAATACATCAAAGAGGTTACCGGAGGGACGGACGTGGTCTACGGGGGCGGGCTGAAAACGGATAATGCCGAGATGCTTGCATCCATCGAGGAG
>CATJIW010000220.1 GCA_949740745.1 uncultured Lachnospiraceae bacterium
AGGAATTGATGGCAGCCCCCTGGGTTTTCAAGCTGTTGATCAGATGCTCGTCCAGGTCGCTGGAAGCGGAAATAATGGCGTCGCCAAAACCGGCGGCGTCCAGCATTTTTTTCGCCTCTTTGGAAAGATAAGCAAGGTCGCCGCTGTCTAAGCGGATGCCGTAGCCTTTTAGAGGGATGCCGGCCGCTTTCATCTCGCTGAAGACCCGGATGGCGTTGGGAACGCCGGAGCGCAGGGTGTCATAGGTGTCCACCAGCAGGAGGCAGGCGGTGGGATAAAGCTTCGCATAGGTGCGGAAGGCGGTCAGCTCGTCGGGGAAGCTCATGATCCAGCTGTGGGCGTGGGTGCCCTTTACCGGAACGTCGAACATCTGTCCGGCCAGCACGTTGGAGGTGCCGATGCAGCCGCCGATCATGGCCGCCCTTGCGCCGTAGATGCCGGCATCCGGCCCCTGGGCGCGCCGGAGGCCAAACTCCATGATTCCGTCGCCGCGGGCCGCATGGACCACCCTGGCCGTCTTGGTGGCAATCAGGCACTGATGGTTGATGATATTGAGGATAGCCGTTTCTACCAGCTGGGCTTCCATGATCGGCGCAATCACTTTGATCAGGGGCTCCCTGGGAAAGACCACGGTTCCCTCAGGGATGGCATAAAGGTCGCCGGAAAATCTGAAATTCTGCAGATAGCCCAGAAAATCCTGGTCAAAAAGCCCGGTGCTTCTTAAATAATCCACTTCCGCTTCGCCAAAATGCAGATTCTTCACGTAGTCAATAACCTGTTCCAGACCGGCCATGACGGCAAATCCGTTGCCGCTGGGATTGGTCCGGTAGAAAACGTCGAAAACCGCCGTCTGATTGGCGTTTTCTTTGAAATATCCCTGCATCATGGTAAGCTCATACAGGTCGGTCATCAGTGTCAGGTTTCTGGTGTCCATAACTTCTCCTTTCGGCCTGCCGCATTTGCCTGCGGCATAACGCTTTCCTCTATTATAACATGATTTTTTCTGAAGGGTATCAGCATTTCATGTAATTTGTAAATTTAATGATTTTGCTGCGGCAGCAGGAATCTTTTTGCTATGACCGGGCTTTGGCAATGCTTTTGGCGCCGGGTATAATTTTTAATCATTACAAATTTTTCTTTTATAATAATTGGTTATATCAGAAATTCCAGTTTCGTATGGGTAGATCGCTGGAAAATCCCAGGTACGGCTTGAAAAACAAAGAAAAATAAGATACTATAAAGGGTAATCGAAGAAAGAAGGAGAGAAAAGCCTTATGAATTATCAGATTGCGGTGATTCCCGGCGACGGCATCGGGCCGGAAATTGTTA
>CATJIW010000221.1 GCA_949740745.1 uncultured Lachnospiraceae bacterium
GGCATCCGTTCCGGCATGGGCTACTGCGGGGCGCCGGACATTCCGACCCTGCAGGAGAAGGCGGAGTTCGTGAAGATCTCTGCGGCTTCTCTGAAGGAAAGCCATCCCCATGACATTCATATCACGAAAGAAGCGCCCAATTACAGCGTGGAAGAGTAAAGCGGACGGAAGGAGCGGCGAAAAAGCCATGAAAAAGGAACCTTTTGTAACATTGGAGCAGTTAAAGGAGATTGAGAAGACTTATCCGACCCCCTATCATCTCTATGACGAGAAGGGGATCCGGGAGAATGCCAGACGGGTGAAGGAGGCGTTTTCCTGGAATGAGGGCTTTCGGGAGTATTTTGCCGTGAAGGCCACGCCCAATCCCTTTTTGATCAACATACTGCGGGAGTACGGCTGCGGCTGCGACCGTTCTTCCATGACGGAGCTTATGCTGGCGGACGCCGTCGGATGCGCCGGAGAGGAGATCATGTTTTCCTCCAATGCGACGCCTGCGGAGGAATATCAGTTTGCCAGGAAGCTGGGCGCCACCATCAATCTGGACGATTTTACCCATATTGAGTATCTGGAGAAATGCGCGGGGCTTCCGGAGACCATTAGCTGCCGCTATAATCCCGGCGGCGTATTCAAGATGAGCAACGGGATTATGGACAATCCCGGCGACGCCAAATACGGCTTCACTCATGAGCAGATCATCGAGGGCTTTAAAATCCTTAAGGAAAAAGGAGTGAAGACTTTCGGGCTGCATGCGTTTTTGGCCAGCAACACCGTCACCAATGAGTATTATCCGATGCTGGCGAAGGTGCTTTTCGAGCTGGCGGCGGAGTTAAAGGAGAAGACGGGCGTTTCGGTGAAATTTATCAATCTCTCCGGCGGCGTGGGCATCCCCTACCGGCCGGAGCAGGAGGGAAATGACATCCTGGCCATCGGAGCGGGCGTGCGGAAGGTCTATGAGGAGGTCCTTGTGTCTGCCGGCATGGACGACGTGGCGCTCTAGACGGAGATGGGGCGGTTTATGATGGGGCCTTACGGCTGCCTGGTGACAAAGGCCATCCATCAGAAACATATTTATAAGGAGTACATCGGCTGCGACGCCTGTGCAGCCAACCTGATGCGGCCGGCCATTTACGGGGCCTATCATCACATCACGGTCATGGGGAAGGAGAACGACGCCTGCGATCACAAGTACGACGTGACTGGCTCCTTATGCGAAAACAGCGACAAGTTCGCCATCGACCGGATGCTTCCGAAGGTGGACGTGGGAGATTTCCTGGTGATCCATGACACGGGGGCCCACGGCTATTCCATGGGCTATAATTACAACGGAAAGCTCCGCTCGGCCGAGCTTTTGCTAAAGGAGGACGGAAGCGTCCGGATGATCCGCAGGGGCGAGACGGCCAGGGACTATTTTGCGACCTTTGACTTCTGCGATGTCTTAAAGGACCTTAAGTGGCAGGACTGATGATGAAGAAAATCGACACGGTGCTTTTTGACCTGGACGGAAGCCTCCTTCCCATGGACCAGGACGCCTTTGTCCGGCTCTATATGGAGGCGCTTGGGAGGACCTTTGCGTCGGAGGGCTTCGATCCGAAGAGACTGACCGGCTCCGTCTGGAAGGGCGTGGAGGCCATGATCAAAAACGACGGCTCCGTATACAACAGAGAGCGGTTCTGGAGGGTGTTTTCGGAAGCCATGGACCGGGACATGGAGGCGGAGGAGCCCCGCTTTGTGAAGTTTTACGAGAACCAGTTCGGGGAGGCCAGGGCGGCCGCCGGTTTTTCGGAATTTTCCGCAAAAACCGTGCGCCTTCTTAAAAAGAAGGGCTATACGGTGATCCTGGCGACCAATCCGGTGTTCCCTTCTGCGGCCACTTACCGGCGGGTGCGGTGGGCGGGGCTTTCCCCGGAGGATTTCGACCTGGTGACGACCTATGAGGAGGAGCGGTACTGCAAGCCGAGCCTGGATTATTACCGCTCCATTCTGGAACGGTTCGGGAAAGAGCCGGAGCAGTGCCTGATGGTGGGAAACGACGTGGACGAGGATATGTGCGTGCTTTCCATGGGGATGTCCGGCTATCTTCTGACGGACTGCCTGATCAACCGGAGAGAGAAGGCCCTGTGCGGGTTTTCGTCGGGAAGCCTTTCGGACTTTTATCATTATGCAGAAAAGATGGCGGCTCTTTGGGGAGACGCTTCTGGGAGTGCCGCCGGGAAACCGGCGGCATCCTGCGGTAAACGGTAAATTCTGACGTCGTCTTCAGGACGTATTTTATATGTTGCGGAAAGGGGGATTTTTTATGAAACCAGGAGAAGAAAAACGGGAATCTGCCAGAGAGGGGATGAGGCGGTATGCGTCCATGGGGCTGACGGCCTTTTGCGTCATTGCCGCCAGCATTCTGTTCTTTCTGGTTCTTTATAAATATGAAACGGTGATCAGTGCCGTGAAAACGGTCCTTGGGATTCTGGAGCCCATCGTGTTCGGCTTTATTATCGCCTACCTGATGTTTCCGGTGGTGAAGTTTTTTGAGAAATATCTGACGAGGGGCCTGGGAAACGTGATCAGGACGGAGAAGAAGGCACGGAATATCAGTAAGGGCTTAAGCATCCTTCTGGCCCTGATTTTCTGGATCGCCCTGATCGCCGTGCTGGCCGTTATGGTCATCCCGGAGCTTTACACCAACATCAGCAGCATGATCGCCGCCCTGCCGGATCAGATCCGCCACACCTCGACGGAGATCGTGGAATTTATGCAGCAGGAGGGCATGGATTCGGACATTGTGAAGGAGCTGACCGACAAGGCGCTGGCATTTTTCAACAACTGGGTGCAGACGGATTTCTTTAAGGACATGAACGTGCTGTTCGGTCATCTGACGACGGGGGTCATCAGCTTTTTCAGCACCACCTTCAATATCATCATTGGGATCATTGTAGCAATTTATGTCTTAAACGGAAGGAAGACCTTCAAGCGGCAGGCGAAGCAGATGATTTATGCGGCCTTTTCGGAAAAGCACGCCGAAATCCTGATCGATACGTTGAAGGAGAGCAATCAGGTCTTCGGAGGCTTTATCGCAGGGAAGCTGGTGGATTCTCTGATTATCGGGATCCTCTGCTTTATCGTGCTCTATATCCTTAAGATGCCTTACACGGTGCTGGTCAGCGTGATCGTGGGCGTGACCAACATCATTCCCTTTTTCGGCCCTTACCTTGGGGCCGTTCCCAGCGCCATCCTGATCCTGCTTGCGAATCCGGCCAAGGGCCTGATCTTTATCCTGTTTATCCTGATCCTGCAGCAGGTGGACGGAAACATCATCGGTCCCAAAATTCTTGGGGAGTCCACGGGGCTGTCCGCCTTCTGGGTGGTGTTTTCCATCCTGCTGTTCGGCGGCCTTTTCGGCATCGTGGGGATGCTGATCGGAGTCCCGCTTTTTGCCGTGATTTACCGGATTATCAGCAGGATCGTGGATTACCGGCTCCGGAAAAAGGGGCTGGTCCGTCTTGCCGGGGAAGGAAACGGAACAGGAAAGGGAAGCGGATTTTCCGTGGAGAAAAAAGTAGAAAAAGAGGGAAAACAGTCGAACCGCTGAAAAAATGGGAAAAAATTTAATGCAGTAATCGGGAAAATGTGCTAAAATGGCAATAGATTTTGAAATTGAAGAGGAAAAATGGGGGAGAAACCATGTTTTGCGAAGCGTGTGGGAAACAAATTCCTGACAATTCTAAATTTTGCGACGGTTGCGGAACGCCGGTGAAGCCGGTGGAAAAAACAGCTCCGGATCCTTACATAAGACCGCCTTATGAGCCGTCCGGCGGACCGGCTTATGGCCGGAACGGCAGCTATGGGGAGAATCCCGGACCCGGCAGGAAGGAGCCTGGGCCTTACGGAGAGAGCGGAAGAGGCGGAAAGAAGAAAAAAGGAAACGCTTCTACGGCAGTGATCGCTTTGCTGAGCGCAGCGGTGTTTGTGCTGCTGGGCGCCCTGGTTTTTCTGGGCCTGAAAACCTTTGGGGTCCTGGACGGAAAGAAGAACGGGGACGAAGGAAACCGGCAGGCCGTTCTGGGAACGGAAGAAACGCTTGCGGAGGAAGTTTCGGCTGAGCCGGAGACGACGCTTCCGGAAACGGCCTCCCCTGAGACGCCGGCTCCCACGGAGCCGTCTGCCGCGCCGGAGACCACCGTGCCCGCTTCTGCGGAGAGTCAGTCGGAATACATTCTTCCGAACAGCGATTCTGCGTATCTGACGGAGGCGGACCTGTCCCTTCTTACGAAGGAGGAGCTGCGGCTTGCGAGGAACGAGATTTATGCCCGCCACGGAAGAAAGTTTAAGGACTCTGCCCTCAGCGAATATTTTATGAGCAAGTCCTGGTATGTGCCGCTGATTGAGCCCAATCATTTTAATGAAAACGTGTTCAATGATTATGAAACGAAGAACAGGAAGCTCATTGCGGACTATGAGAAGAAAATGGGATATTGATTCTGTGATTTTGGAAGGAATGATGGCATATCTATGGGAAAGATAGGGATTGCAGTATATGACCTGGACGACGCATATACGGAGAGGTTTTGTCTGTATATGAATGAGGCTCCGGGGCATGGGTATGAGTTTCTGCCGGTTTTTGATAAAGAGAAGCTGAATCACCTGATCTCTGCCAGAGAGGTGGAGGGAGTCCTGGTCTCGGATGCGCTGCGGGGAGACTATCCGTTATTCATAGGGGAGATCCACGTGGGGTATCTGACGGGGGAGCCCATGGAGGAAGAGGGAGAGATTTTCCGCTACCAGAGCCGGAGGGAGATCCTGGAGGTCCTGTCCCGGCTTTTGGAGACGGAGGATACCTCGGTGAAGCTTCTGGTGTTTGCAGGAGTCAGCGCGGGCTGCGGCTGTTCCACGGCGGCGGCGGCCCGTGCGCAGAAGCTGGCGCAGGAAGGGAAACGGGTCCTGTATTTTAATATGAGCAGTCTTGGAGACGCAGAGACGATTTTCCACGGGGGGAATCCCAGGGATTTCCAGTATCTGTTAAAGGAGCTGGAAACCGGAGGGGATCTGGATGCGGCCATGGCGGCGGTCTTAAACCGGGATACGGGAGGGGTTTATTATTATGACAACATTTCGGCGCCGCTTTCCCTGATGAACATCACGAAGGCCCGGATGGAGGTGTTTTTACGGCGGCTCATTGATTCGGAGGAATTCCGTTATATCATTATTGACAGCAGCTTTTCGCTGAACTACGGCCTGCTGGAAGCGTGCCGCATGGCGGAGCGGGTGATCCTCGTGGATGACGGCGTTTATACCTCGAATCAAAGGCTCCATAAGATCTGGCGTCTGTTTCAGACGCTGGGAAACGGCCTCTGCCGGAAATCGGTGCTTTTGTATAATAAATTCCATGAGAAATACGGACGCCTCTATGAGAATCCGGAGCTTCCCGTGGCGGGGACCATCGAGGTGCTTTCCCCGGCCGGGCCGTCTCAGATGGTAGAACAGATGACGGAGCATGAGGTATTTCGGGAAATCCTTCGGTAAGGGAAAGGGGCTGCGGTATGGACAGAATTGAACGGCAGGCGTCCGTGGAGAACGCCTTTGACCATGTGACTTATAATATGCTCTTCTGCAACGAGATCGACGGCGTGTTCCGTCTGGAGCTGATGGGGGAGGAGGCCGGAGAGGCCAATTACAACACGGCGGGCTTTACTCCTTTAAGCCGGATCTTTTCGGCCGGGATGTCGAAGAAAACGGCGGTGCAGGTGCTTAAGAGCCTGCTCAGCGTATGGGTCAATCTGGATGAGTACATGATTCCGAGAAGCGAGCTTCTGATGAGCCTTTCCGACGTGTACGTGCATGACGAGAGCGGGGAGATCCGCTGGATCTGCGGACTGCAGAAGGATCCCAGGAGCCCCATCGAGAAGCTGAGGCTTTTGATGGCGGAGCTGGTGACGATCATGGAGGGGAATCCGGAGCAGAATCAGGAAAATATGCACACGCTGCTGAATTATGTAAAGGGCGTGAACCGGGAGAATCTGAATCAGTGCAAGACCATGGCCGACACGCTGCTGCTGCAGGACATTGCGGAGGTGACAAATAATGGAAGGATTAAAGAGAGTACCGGTTAGGGAGCAGGCTCCCAAGGTGAGGGCGGCAAAC
>CATJIW010000222.1 GCA_949740745.1 uncultured Lachnospiraceae bacterium
GGAAAAGGGCGTCCGGGTATTTGCCGTTTCGGCGGTCAGCGGGCAGGGTATAAAGGAGCTGCTTTATCATGTATATGGGCTTCTTCAGAGCATAGACGATGCGCCGGTGGTTTTTGAACGGGAATTTGATCTGGACGGGCTGGCCGTCGGGGCGCCTCTTCCTTATACGGTGGAAAAGCTGGAGGACGGCGTATACAGCGTAGAAGGGCCTAGAATCGAAAAGATGCTGGGCTATACCAATCTGGATTCGGAAAAGGGATTTGAATTCTTTCAGAACTTCCTGAAGAAAAACGGGATCCTGGAGGATCTGGAAAAAGCGGGAATCGGAGAGGGCGACACGGTAAAGATCTATGGCCTGGAATTTGATTATTACAAATAAGGAACCGGAGGAACAATGAACAGCAGACAACGAGCATATTTAAAAGGGCTTGCAATGACCATGGATCCCATCCTGCAGATCGGGAAATCCAGCCTGACCCCTGAGATCACAGAAGCGGCAGACGAGGCCCTTGAGGCCAGAGAGCTGATAAAAATCAACGTATTGAAAAACTGCATGGACGATGTCCGCAGCATCGGAGAGGCCCTGGCTGAAAGGACTCATTCTCAGGTGGTTCAGGTGATCGGGAAGAAGATCGTCCTGTACCGGGAATCCAGGACAAAGAAAAAGATTATGCTGCCCCGATAAAAGAACGAATTTCGGGGCGGAAAGGCAGATGGAGGATGGATAAAAAGCAAATATCAGAAAATCCGAAGAAGAGAATCGGCATTATGGGCGGGACCTTCGATCCGATTCACATGGCACATCTGCTTCTGGCGGAGGCAGCGAGAGAACAGTATCATCTGGACAGGGTTCTGTTCATGCCTTCTGCAAAACCGCCTCATAAGGACAGCCGGCTGGTGTCGCCTGCAGAGCACAGAGAGGCGATGGTCCGGATGGCCATTGAGGAAAATCCCTGGTTTGTTTATTCGGATCTGGAGCTTTGCCGCAGCGGGCTTACCTATACGAGCGATACCCTGAAGACGCTGCATGGAGAATATCCGGATACGGAGTTTTATTTTATCATGGGTGCGGATTCTCTGTTTTCGGTCGATGCCTGGCATCAGCCGGAGAAAATTTTTCAGCTGACGGCCGTGCTTGCGGGCAACCGTTCGGAGGTGCCTTTGGAGAGAATCAGGGAGCAGATCGAATATCTGCGCATGCGGTTTGGCGGAACTGTCAGCCTGATCGAAATGCCGGATATTGCCGTCTCTTCCAGCGAGATACGGAGCCGGTGCGCCAGGGGATGCTCCGTCCGGTATTATGTGCCGGAAACGGTATATCGATATATCAGGAAACATCAGTTGTATCAGTGAAATTTGTGCGGATGCGGGAGGGGAAAAGTGAAACCGGATTACATGGTAATCAAGGAAAAGCTTCGTCATAAGCTTGGGATGGGACGTTTTGAGCATACGATGGGAGTTGCCTATACGGCGGCCTGTCTGGCCATGCGGTACGGATGCAGCGTAGAAGATGCAGAGCTTGCGGGTCTTCTTCATGATTGCGCAAAGCAATATGATAATGAAACTTTGCTGAAAAAATCTCAGAAGCATCATCTTTCGATTTCCGAGGCGGAACGGAAAAATCCTTCTCTGCTTCATGCGAAACTGGGCGCATATCTGGCCAGGAAAAAATATGATGTTGACCATGAGGAGATTCTGGATGCGATCCGTTACCACACCACGGGCCGGCCGGCCATGACTCTGATGGAAAAGATCATTTATGTGGCGGACTATATCGAACCGAGACGCTTTAAAGCGCCCAACCTGGAAAAGATCCGGCGTCTCGCCTTTGTGGATCTGGATCAGGCCGTCTGTGAGATCATGAGCGATACGCTGGTGTATTTGAAAAAGATGCCGGAGTGCATTGACGAGATGACGCAGGAGGCCTGTATGTATTATCAAAAACTTAAAAAGGAGGAGCATATATGAATCATTCCAAAGAGATGGCGGCCATTGCCTGCCGGGCCCTTGAAAACAAGAAGGGTCAGGACGTAACGGTCATCGATATTTCCGGCGTTTCCTGCCTGGCGGATTACTTTATCATCGCAAACGGCGAGAACGGCAATCAGGTACAGGCAATGATCGACAATGTGGAAGAAGAGATGGCGAAAGCGGGATATCGGTTTACTCAGAAGGAAGGCTATCAGTCGGCCCGCTGGATCCTGCTTGATTATAAAGACGTGGTAGTCCATGTGTTTTCCAAAGAAGACCGCCGCTTCTATGATCTGGAAAGGATCTGGAGGGACGGGAAATTTGTGGATATCAAAGAGCTGGAGGCGTAATGCCCCCGGCTCTTTTTTCGAATGAGCCCGTAATATTTTCAGCGGCTACATCATTTTGCGGAACAGGCCGATCACTTTTCCCAGGATCTTTACGTGATCCACAATGATCGGGTCCATATAGTCGTTTTCCGGCTGCAGGCGGTAATGGCCGTCTTCTTTAAAGAAACGCTTTACGGTAGCGGAATCATCCACCAGCGCAGCCACAATGTCTCCGTTGGAGGCGGTGGAGGCAACGACGCAGAGGACCTGGTCTCCGTCCAGGATGCCGATATTGACCATGCTGTCTCCCTTTACATGCAGCATATAGGTGTCTGCGTTCGGCAGCATTTCCGCCGGGAAGGGAAAATAGCTTTCGATGTTTTCCGTGGCCAGGATCGGCTGTCCGGCGGCGATGGTGCCGAGAACCGGAACCTGGACCATCTCCCGTCTGGCAAGGCCGAAGATGTCATCTACGATCTCGATGGCTCTGGGCTTTGTGGGATCGCGGCGGATGTAGCCGTTTTTCTCCAGGGTTTCCAGATGGGAATGGACAGAGGACGTTGATTTTAAATGAACGGTTTCGCAGATTTCCCGTACCGTGGGCGGATATCCTTTTTTCAGGATCTCCTTTTTTATAAATTCCAGAATTTCCGTCTGTTTCGGAGTGATTTTACCGGGCATAGATTTCCTCCTTCAATCGTTCTGAATCCATCGTAACATATGTTCGGTTAATATGCAAGCAAAAAATGCAAACATTTGTTTGAAAAAAGTTCTGCGGGGCTATTGACAAACATCTGTTCATGCTGTAAAATGTCGATAACAGAAAAGAACGAACGTTCAAAACATCAGTTTGCAAACCTGATCTGTAAGGAGGAAAGCCATATGCAGGAAAAAACAAGAGCATTTTTTGCAAAAAGAAAAGAGGTTTTCATTGTATGCATGCTGTTTTTGGCCGTTCTGTTTCTTTGTGGAATGCTGGTCAGGGCAGACACTGCAAAGGAGGAAGGCTCCGGATATAAATATTACACATCCGTTCTGGTCCGGTCGGGGGATACCCTTTGGGACATCGCCTCCAGGTATTGCGGCGATTCCGGCCGGATCCGGGAATATATGAAGGAATTGAAGCAGATCAACCATCTGAGCGGCGATGCGATCCATGCCGGGAGATATCTGACTGTGGTCTATTATTCCGAGGAGTATAAATAACAAAAGGGCTGGGATTTTTCTTGACGGACATTTTCCTGTTTTATATAATAATCCATAGATACGGAAAAGAAAGGGAAGGGACGGCATGACAAGAAAGAAAAGAAGAATTCCGGCAGGAATCGGTTTTATCCTGTTTATTTTGACGGCTTTCTCCGTTTACGGAGGGGCGGCTTTGGCAGAAGGAGAAGGGGCAGCGTCTGTGGCGTATCATACCCATGTGCAGACCTACGGATGGCAGGACTGGAAGACGGACGGAGATTCCTCCGGAACGACAGGGGAATCCAAGCGTCTGGAGGCCATTGAAATCCGGCTGGATTCTGCTTATTCCGGAGGCGTGGAATACCGTACCCATGTACAGACCTACGGATGGCAGGACTGGAGGGCGGACGGAGATTTTTCCGGAACGACAGGAGAGGCCAAGCGTCTGGAGGCTATTGAGATCCGGCTGACCGGAGAGATTTCGGAGTATTATGATATCTGCTACCGCACGCATCTTCAAAGCTATGGATGGATGGGATGGGCCAGGAACGGAGCGCCGTCCGGGTCTTCCGGATACGGGAAGCGTCTGGAGGCCATTGAAATACGGCTGGTTCCGAAGAACGAAGCGATAGAAGAGGAAGGGAAGAAAGCTTATATGACTCCTGATGAGATCAGATATTCCGTGCATGTCCAGAGCTATGGATGGCAGCCGGAACAGACAAACGGAAAACCTGCAGGAACAGTTGGAGAGAGCAAACGCCTGGAAGCCATTCGGATTTCACTGAAGAAGCCGGAGGATCTGGCCGGAGGAGTGGAATATCGTACCCACGTTCAGTCCTACGGATGGATGGATTGGGTGCAGGAAGGACAGGAAAGCGGAACCAGCGGCCAGTCCAAGCGCCTGGAGGCTGTCCAGATCCGGCTGACCGGGGAAATGGCCGGGATTTATGACGTTTATTACCGAGTCCATGCACAGAGCTACGGATGGCTTGGCTGGGCCAAAAACGGACAGCCGGCGGGAACGGCAGGAGCATCGAAGCGTCTGGAAGCCATTGAGATCCTTTTGAAGAAAAAGGGGGAGGAGGCGCCCGGACCGGTAACGGGATATTATCATTTTCAAAGCATGGAGAATCTGATGGACACGGCAGAGGAGATACAGAATGCTTCCCAGTTAATTACGGTGGTCGGCGACGGAACGCTGACGGGGGCAGATTTGAGCTTCTGGCAGAAGGGGGAGGCCGGATGGAGCAGGCAGCTTTCGGCAAAAGCCGAGCTTGGAGTTCATGGCTTTTCCGATCATACAAAGGAAGGAGACGGAACGACGCCGACTGGCTGTTATGAACTGGGGATTGCCTTCGGGAATAAAGAAAATCCGGGGACGGCCCTGGATTGGATTGACGTAAACCCGTACCATTACTGGGTCGATGATCCGGGCAGTGATTATTATAACCGGCTGATTGACAGCCGGGAGATTCCGAATGGATGGAAATCCGGAGAGCATCTGGCGGATTACGTCCCCTCCTATAATTATTCCGTCAATATCGAGGTAAATCCCCAATGCCGTAAGGATTTCACCTCTGCGATATTCCTTCATTGTTCGGGGAAGAATCCTTATACGCTGGGATGCGTGGCCATTGAAGAGGGGCAGATGCGGACGCTTTTGCAGGCACTCCGTCCGGGAGCCCGGATCATTATGGTCAGAAATCAGGAAGATCTCCTGAATTATGTGGGATTCTGAGTCGGGGGCTGCCAATCATTTTCCGGGATTTTCCCTCAGCCGCACGGCATTCCTTGCACTGCGGCGCCGTTCGTCTTCAAGGGCGGCGTAATGCTTCTTGGTCGTGTTGACGTCGGAGTGTCCCAGGACGTCTGCGACCAGATAGATGTCGCCGGTTTCCCGGTACAGATTGGTGCCGTAAGTGCTGCGAAGTTTATGGGGCGTGATCTTTTTTAAGGGCGTTACGATTCTGGCATATTTTTTTACCAGATTTTCTACGGTTTTCACACCGATGCGTTTTTGCTGGAGGGAGAGGAAAAACGCCTGCTGATGGCCGTCGGCCGGGATCAGCTGCTTTCGTTCCTCCAGATAGTCAAGAAGCGCCCCATGGACCTCTTCACCAAAATAAACGACCACTTCCTTGCCGCCTTTTCTATGGATGCGGATGCCGTCATTTTTAAAATCCACATCGTTCAGGTCCAGACCGACACATTCGGAGACCCGGATCCCGGTGCCAAGCAGAAGCGTCAGCAGCGCCAGATCACGGACTTTGGTCTTTTTGTGAAACGCCTTCTGCCGGTCAGTCAGGCCGTCCCCGTTTTCCACACTGTCAAGAAGCATGGCCACTTCATCAATGTCCAGGCGTATGATATCTTTGGAATGAAGCTTCGGAAGAGACACCAGAGCCGCCGGGTTGTTTTGAAAAAGCTCCTTTTTGTAAAAATAATTATAAAAGGTTTTTAAGCAGGAAAGCTTTCTGGTGATTCCGCGTTCCTGATTGATATGCTTGGAAGCATCGCCGGCAGAATAGTATTTTAAATATTCCATATATTCTTCCAGATCAAAAGGCCTGACCAGATCCAGGTCAGAAAGCGTGATATCCCGGATCTCTTTTCCGCGGTAACAGGGATTTTCCCGGATCAGAAATTCAAAAAAAACCTTCAGGTCGTATGCGTAGGCGATTCTGGTCCGGGAGGAGGTGGTAGGCTCGATCCCGCGGAAAAAGGTAACGCAGAAGGGCGGGAGAGAAGCAAGAAGCTCTCTCAGCCTTTTGGTATTCTGAATGTCTATCTGCTGGAAATAGGGCTTTTGTTCCATGGGGGCATCCTCCGTTTCTTTGCCGCAGGCTGTTTTCAATGCGGCCTGGGCGGTTTTGCGGGCGCAGCGGAAAGCTTTGGCCAGCCGGGAATGTTTCCGTTTAAAACGGCGGAAAACATTCGTTCCTTTGCGCCGGGATTTTCTGTATTTAACTGACGTACCAGATTTTTGGCATATTCCCGCTTGGTCTGCCCGTCGGCCGGACAGGGATTTTTACAGACCGGCAGAGTATACCGGTTTTTGAAACCGATAAGGTCGGCTTCCGGTACGTACATGAGAGGACGGATCACCGTCAGGTCCATGCGGTCCAGATAGGTACGGGGAGAAAAGGAATGGAACCGTCCCTCAAAGATCAGGGACATCAGCATGGTTTCCACGATATCGTCCTTATGATGGGCATAAGCCACTTTGCTGCAGCCAAGAGCCCTGGCCTGTTCATTGAATGCGCCTTTGCGCATCTTCGCACAGAGCGAACAGGGATTTTCTTCCTTCCGCTCCTTAAAAATAATCTCGCCGATCTGCGTGGACACGATGGTATAAGGGATTTTCAGTTCCCTGCAGAGGGCCTGTACGGGGCTCAGGTCCATTTCATTGAAAACGGCCACGGTAATGGCTTCAAGGGTAAAGGGGTTCGGATAAAACCGTTTCAAGCCGTTTAAGGCATATAACAGTGCAAGGCTGTCTTTGCCGCCGGAGATTCCGACTGCGATTTTATCACCGGGCGCAATCATCTGATAATCATCGACGGCGCGTCTGGTATAGCTGAGAAGCTTCTGAAGGTTCATAGATATCTGTCCCTTTTCTGATCTTTTTCTGATCCTTTCTTTGCAGATGTTATTTGCAGTGTTTCCATACGAAAAACTCTTTTTATTATAGCAAAAACCGTTTTAAAAAGAAAGCGGAACCAGATATGAAACCAGATATTATTCTTCCTGCTAAAACTATTCGTTAAAGCTGTGTTTCGCGAATAATTATAGATAAGTAGATATTCTTATAGATCTGCTCTCACACAGGCGCTTCTCCACAAAACTGTCTGCCTCTCCCGGCAAATCTTGACTGGGTCATAAGAAAATGATATAGTTATGAAGAATTGCGGCAGGGAGGACGCAGTGAAAAAACAGAATAATGAAAAGCGCCATGTCCCTCGCCGGCCGAGGGTGACGAGGTGAAGAGATGATCGAACATTCGGCGGATGCTCTTCCATGCTTCCTGAGCGTGTACGGACCGGCAAATATGCCGGCAACGGCAAAACAAATCCGGTCTGATCAGGGAACCATATTTTGAATTTTACATAATATTGGAATATAAGGAGAATTTTTATGTGCGGAATCATTGGATATACGGGGCGTCTGGATGCCCTGGAGGTTTTGCTGCGCGGACTTGAGCAATTGGAATACCGCGGCTATGACAGCGCCGGCATTGCCCTGCTTTCCGGCGAAGGCGAGGATCGGCTTCTGATCAAGAAGGCCGGTCCGGTGGCCACCTTAAAGGATGCCTGCGAGGGACTGGACGCAAAGTCCCACTGCGGGATCGGCCATACCAGATGGGCCACCCATGGAGGGGTAAACGATACCAATGCCCATCCTCATATAGCGGGCAGGGTAACGCTGATCCACAACGGGATTATAGAAAATTACCATAATCTGATCGAAAAATTCGGGTTCCGGGATTCGCTGGTATCAGAAACGGATACGGAGGTTGCTGCCAGGCTTCTGGACTACTACTACCACGGCGATCCCTGTGAGGCGATCCGGAGGACCCTCCAGGAAATCACAGGCTCATATGCATTTTGCATTATGTTCGAAGACGTTCATGACAAGATTTTCTGCGTCCGGAATGTGAGCCCCATGGTTGCGGCCCATATGGAGGACGGATCCTTTGTGGCATCTGACGTGACTGCGGTGATCCCCTATACCAACCGATATTTCGTAATTCCGGAATACCAGATCGTTACACTGGGACAGGACGGCATTTTGGTTCAGGATCTGAAGGGGAATCCTGTCCTGCCGGAAATCCTGGAGGTTAACTGGAATGTGGAGGCGGCGCAGAAAAACGGGTTCCCTCATTTTATGCTGAAAGAAATCCACGAACAGCCGGAAGCCCTCAGAAACACGATGGCCCCCAGGCTGAGGGACGGACTTCCGGATTTTTCCGAGGACGGAATTCCCGACGAGGTATTGTCCGGATGTGACAAGGTCGCCATTGTGGCCTGCGGCACGGCCATGTATGCGGGGATGGTCGGGAAGGCGCTGATTGAGCCGATTATCAAAATTCCGGTATCGGTGAATATTGCTTCGGAGTTCCGCTATGAAAGTCCGCTGGTGGACGAGAAAACGCTGGTTCTTGTGATCTCCCAGTCCGGAGAGACAATTGATACCCTGGCCGCTCTCCGGCTATCTAAGGAATGTGGGGCAAAGGTGCTTTCCATTGTTAATGTGAAGGGCTCCACGATCGCCAGAGAAAGCGATTATGTGTTTTACACCCATGCCGGTCCGGAAATTGCGGTAGCCAGCACGAAGGCCTATATGGTCCAGCTTGCGAGCCTGTATCTGATTGGCTGCCGTATGTCCATGGTCCGCAGAAAATTTACGGAAGCACAGGCCCGAGCCTTTATTTCCATGCTGACAGATTCCGCTTCTGCCGTAGAGAAGATCTTGGATCATAAGAAACGGATCAAGGAGGCTGCCGGCGTGGTCGCCAAGGCCCAGGACGCCTTTTTCGTAGGGAGGGGGCTGGATTATGCCTTTTCGCTGGAAGGCTCTTTAAAGTTAAAGGAGATTTCCTATATTCATGCGGAGGCTTATGCCGCAGGGGAACTGAAGCACGGAACGATTGCGCTTATTGAGGAAAAAACGCCCGTAATCGCCCTGGCAACCCAGGATCATATTTTCGCAAAGACGATTTCCAATATCCGGGAGGTCCGGGCCAGAGGGGCCTTTGTGATCCTGATCACAAAAGCGGGCGCCGAGATTCCGGAGGATATTTGTGATATCCATTTTGCGGTTCCGGTGCTTCAGGATCCTTTTACCGTATTCCCGGTGGCGGTGATTCTGCAGCTTCTGGCTTATTATACTTCCGATATGAAGGGTCTGAATGTGGATAAGCCGAGGAATCTGGCAAAATCTGTTACGGTAGAATAATCTTAAGCGGTGCCGGAACGGTCTGTGGAAGAAAAAAGAAAATTGATGAGAAA
>CATJIW010000223.1 GCA_949740745.1 uncultured Lachnospiraceae bacterium
ACTTCAGTTCCGCAATGTCGGCCTTCATCTCCCGCATTTCTTCTTTCAGCTTTGCGACATCGGCTTTTAGTTCCGCAACATCAGACTTCAGTTCCGCAATGTCAGCCTTCACCTCCCGCATTTCCTCTTTCAGTTTTGCAACATCGGCTTTTAGTTCCGCAACGTCAGACTTCAGTTCCGCAATGTCGGCCTTCATCTCCTGCATTTCCTCTTTCAGCTTTGCGACATCGGCTTTTAGCTCCGCAATGTCGGTCTTCACCTCCCGCATTTCCTCTTTCAGTTCCGCAATGTCGGCTTTGATCGGCTGAAGCTTTTGATCCATCATTTCTGACAGGGCCGATAATAACTCCTGACTGGACATAGTGTTCTCCTTTCTTAATATTTTGTGTTTAGATAATTGCGAAACGTGAAATTGTGGGGAATATTCTGGCAGCATGTCCGTTCAAAGCCTGCTGCGCCAGGCGTTTCAGCAGGCCCGGAACCACAAAAGTCACTCGGGAAAGAGTCCCTCCTGCCTTCTCTGGTCCTGCTTCCACTGCGCAAAAGGCTTTTCCCGGAAATATTGCCAGAATATTCAATGAATTCTTGAGTTTCGCAATTGCCTGGATTTTGTGTTCTAAATCTACCACATCCGAAAAGAAAAGTACACCCACTAACAGGCAGGATCACTAAATTTTTTTCAATTAAAAAGGCGCCGCTCCATGTCTGTTCTCACATGAAAACGGCAGCCTTCCAATTCCTGATATCATTTAAAATGACTCTTCCAATCTATCAATATCCGTCAGCTTCACACCGGCCGCAGCACCTGTCATTTTCAGTCAAAAAGGCTTGTCCGCTACGCCCTGGACAGATATTCTCCGCTCCTGGTGTCAATCTTAATCTTGTCCCCCTGATCCACGAATAACGGCACATAGACGACTGCGCCGGTTTCCACGGTGGCAGGCTTCGTTGCGCCGGTGGCCGTATCGCCCTTAAAGCCGGGCTCTGTCTCCGTGATCTCCAGCTCCACAAAGAGAGGCGGCTCGATGGAAAACACCTGTCCCTTATGGGAGCAGACCTTGACCATCTCGTTCTCCTTCACAAATTTCAGCGCATCACCGATCATATCCTTGCTTAAAGGAATCTGCTCGTAGGTATTTACGTCCATAAAATAGAACAGGTCCCCGTCGCTGTAAAGATACTGCATATCCACCCGTTCGATATGTGCATTTTCAAACTTTTCCGTAGGGCGGAAGGTCTTTTCCACCACGCCTCCGCTCTTAATATTCTTTAATTTGGTCCTTACAAAAGCCGCACCCTTTCCGGGCTTCACATGCTGGAATTCAATAATCTGAAATACGTTTCCCTCGATCTCTACCGTGATGCCGTTTCTAAAATCACCAGCTGATACCATGTCCTGATACTCCTCCTTCAGTGTTCAACTTGTCTATCTGTTCTATTCTATCCCATCTTTCCTACTTTTTCAAGGATTTTTTGTAGAAATGGAGCACGATCCGCTCCAGGCGCCGTTTGAGGACGATCTGAATTTCCTCCCTGGGATGGATGGGCTTCACCAGGATGCTGTATATGCCGCTCCGCTTCGCCCCGTAAACGTCCGTGAAAAGCTGATCCCCCACAAATACCGTGGAAGCCTCGTCGGTCCCCATTTCCTCCATGGCCCTCCGGTAATTCTTCACGGAAGGCTTATGGGCATTGCAGATGTACCTGGTCTCCATGGCTCTCGCAAAGGGCTCCACCCTGGGCTTCTGATTGTTGGAAATAAGGCAGGTCTCAAACCCCATGGCGTGAAGCCGCCGAAACAGGGCGACCGCCTCCTCCGTCTCCGGTTTCCCGTGCGGCACCAGGGTGTTGTCAATGTCAAACAGCAGGCCGCGGATCCCCCGCCCGTAAAGGGCGTCATAATCAATGCCATACGAAGTATCCACATATTCATCCGGATAAAATTTTCTGAATCCCGCCATCACTGCTTCCTGCCTTTGTAAAGCTTTTCCAGTTCCATCAAAAAGGTGTTCACGTCCTTAAACTCCCGGTACACCGAAGAAAAACGGACATAGGCCACCTCGTCCAGCTCCTTCAGCTTGTCCATCACCAGATTTCCGATCCTCCTGGTGGTGATCTCCTTTTCCTCACAGTTGAAGGCCTCGTTCTCCACCTCGTCCACCAGCCGGTCGATCTCCTGGGCGGAAATGGGCCGCTTGTGGCAGGCAAGGAGCACCCCCGCCTCGATCTTGTCCCGGTCATAGGCCTGCCTGGTCTCGTCCTTCTTCACCACCATAAGCGGAATGGTCTCGATCTTCTCATAGGTGGTAAACCGCCTGTGGCAGACCTCGCACTGGCGGCGCCTGCGGATGGCGTTGTGCTCCTCCGCCGGCCTGGAGTCGATGACCCGGATATTTTCATTGTTGCAGAACGGACATTTCATGGTGGACCTCCTTTTTCGTGCCCCGCCTCATGCGCTACTTACACTTATGCATGCATTCCTCCGTCACCGCCTTGACCAGCACGAAATCTTCTCCGATCTGCTCCACGCAGTGAAAGGGAATGACATATTCCGAATCCCGTCCCAGAAAGCCGCAGATATGGGCCGGGCCCGGAATAATGAACGACAAAATACAGCCGGAACGGCAGTCGAACTCCACGTCGGTAATAAAGCCAAGCCGTTTTCCGTCACAGATGTTAATGACCTCTTTCATTCGAAGCTCACAGATACGCATGGGAAACCCCTTCCGCTCCCGGTCCCTTATCCTATCCTATGCGGTCCGCCCGTCCCAGGTTCCCAATCTGAGCCTCCTGCCGGCAAAAATATCAAAACGACGATGGACACCCATTAATTTCTGGAAAACTCCTCCAGCTTAAGTCCCGGATTCCGGTCCAGGACCATGCCCACACTCCAGCTGTTGATAAAGAGAAGCAGCGGATTCCCTTTGAGATCCTTGACCCGCTTCATGTCAGAGGTTCCCTGAAGCTTCTCCACGTTCACCTCTTCCTTGTTGGCGATCCAGCGGATATGTTCATAAGGAAGAGGCTCCAGCTTCACCTCCACGTTGTACTCATTGTTCAGCCGGAAAAGCAGGACGTCAAACTGAAGGACCCCTACCACACCGACGATGATCTCCTCCATGCCCGTGTTAAACTCCTGGAAAATCTGGATGGCGCCCTCCTGGGCAATCTGATTGACCCCCTTCAGGAACTGCTTCCGCTTCATGGTATCCATCTGCTTAAGCCTTGCGAAATGCTCCGGCGCAAAGGTCGGAATCCCCTCATAGGCAAACTTCTTCCCCGACGAAGTAAAGGTGTCCCCGATGGAAAAAAGCCCCGGATCGAACACGCCGATAATGTCTCCCGCATAAGCCTCTTCCACGATCTTCCGCTCCTGGGCCATCATCTGCTGAGGCTGGGACAGCTTCGCCCTCCTGCCCCCCTGGACGTGGTTGACCTCCATTCCAGCTTCGAACTTCCCGGAACAAATCCGCATAAAAGCGATCCGGTCCCGGTGGGCCTTGTTCATATTGGCCTGAATCTTAAAGACAAAGGCCGAAAATTCCTCCCCGACCGGGTCAATGAGCCCGATATCCGCATTCCTGGGAAGGGGAGGCGTCGTCATTTTCAAAAAATGCTTCAGAAACGTCTCCACGCCGAAATTGGTCAGGGCCGAGCCGAAAAACACCGGAGAAAGCTTTCCCTGTCTTACCAGCTCCATGTCAAGTTCCTGTCCCGCCCCGTCCAGAAGCTCAATATCCTCCTGAAGCCGGCT
>CATJIW010000224.1 GCA_949740745.1 uncultured Lachnospiraceae bacterium
CCTTAAAAGGGCGGCTGGGCGAAATGACGGTGGGGCTCTGCGGCGACTTAAAATTCGGCCGCACCGTCCATTCCCTCATCGAGGCCCTCGTCCGTTATCCCGGCATCCGGTTTGTGCTCATCTCCCCGGAGGAGCTGCGGGTTCCCAGCTATATCCGGGAAAACGTACTTGACGCAAATCAGGTCCCCTACGAGGAAGTCCGCGACCTGGAAACTGCCATGCCCTCCCTGGACATCCTCTACATGACCAGAGTCCAGAAGGAGCGTTTCTTCAGCGAGGACGAATACATCCGCATGAAGGACTGCTATATTCTGGACCGGGCCAAGTTAAAAACCGCCAGGCCGGACATGAGCATCCTCCATCCCCTTCCCAGAGTCAACGAAATCTCCGTGGAGGTGGACGACGATCCCAGGGCCGCCTACTTCCCCCAGGCCCAGTACGGCGTCTACATCCGCATGGCGCTGATCCTGGACCTCCTGGAAATCACCGTATAAGCGCGGCAGGGATCCCCGGCGGGGGAGACCTGTCTGCCCCGCTATCATGTATATGCATTTCTCAGAAAGGATAGACTGTTATGTTAAATATCGGCGGACTGAAGGACGGGATCGTCCTCGACCATATCCAGGCCGGAAAAAGCATGGATATCTATAAATACCTGAAGCTGGATAAATTAGACTGCCAGGTGGCCATCATCAAGAACGCAAAAAGCAGCAAAATGGGCCGCAAGGACATTTTGAAGATCGAGGGCGGCCTCGACGTGGTGGACCTGGACGTATTGGGATACATTGACTGCAACATTACCGTCAACATCATCAAAAACGAACAGATCGTAGAAAAGAAAGTGGTCCGGCTTCCAAAGAAGCTGACCAACATCATCAAATGCAAAAATCCCCGGTGCATCACCTCCATCGAGCAGGAGCTTCCCCATGTGTTCCTCTTAGCCGATGAGGAGCATCCGGTGTATCGCTGCGCCTACTGCGAAGAAAAGCACAAATAGCCCCCGGTCAAAATACCCATGTATCAAAAGCATGGTCATACCTCTCCCGTTTAGACAGCCAGCCCAGAAGAAATTTCTCGGCGAGGCTGTCGCGGGCTATGGCCTCCCTGGCCTCCTTCGGCGTGTACCAGGCGGCATCGTCCACCTCCCCCGTCATGCCGCCAAGATCAAAGGAATCGGCGATGCTGGCAAAGTTAAGCATCAGCGTATTGCTCTTTTCAAAATACTCGCTCCTGTTGAAGGCGCAGGCCGTCACCCGAAGGCCCATTTCCTCCATGACCTCTCTGGCCAGGGCGTGCTCCGCCCCCTCCCCCTTATTAATGTATCCCGCCACCAGGATATTCCGATCCTTCCCATACTGCCTGATCAACAGGATCTTCTGCCCGTCGGGGCTGTATACCATGGTGCTGACGGCCGCATTGAAGGTGGGAAACCGATAAGCCCGGCACCGTCCGCACCAGGGGATCATCCCTTCGTTTTCCAGATACTTTGGCACAAGCCTTGTTCCGCATTCCGTACAGTAAGACATCTTATCTTCCTCATTTCTCTGCATCTCTTTCACTCTGTCTGCGTATCCCCGGCCTTTTTCGCCCGCTCCTGCCTGCGGTACAGAAACACCACCAGCAATGCGCTCAAAAAACCGACGGCCGCTCCGGCCAGCACGTCCGTGGGGAAATGGACTCCCACGTACAGTCTGGAAAAGCCGATGACCACGGCCAGCGCAAGCATTCCCCGGCCAAAAGCCCGCCGCCCCTTCGGCGGAGCCAGGAGAAGCACTCCCGCCGCCGCAAACGCACATCCGGAGTGCCCGGACGGAAAGGAAAAATCTGCCTGCCGCTCGATGATCAGGATCAGATCCGGAAACTGGTCGTAGGGTCTCACTCTCTGCACTATATTTTTAAGGCCCAGATTTAAGACCACCGCATCCACCGCCAAAGCCGCCAGCAAAAGAAACCCGCAGGTCCTCGTCTTCGGATGAGCGGCCAGAAGAATCCCCAGGACAATGAAGAACCAGCCGCCGTTCCCCAGAAAGGTAACCGCCTTCATAAAGCCCTCCAGCCAGTCCGCCCGTATGTATTCCTGAATAAAAAGCAAGATCTCGTGTTCCAGCCCCGTAAGCGCTTCCATATCATTCCCTCATCTTTATTCGTGCAAATCCTCATGTTCAATGCGCCTATCATAACACAAGTGCGGGGAAATGGGTAGTCCCCTGCGCCCAAAAAGCGAAAAGGACACCTTTTAAAACGCCAAAAGCAGCCAGCCCGGCTGCTTTCGGTCAAGGATAACTATAATTGAGGGAAGATGCACATTTAACACATCCTGCCTGCTTCTCATAATAAATCAGGCGTTTTGAAGAAGCGTAAGCACGCTCTGCGGCACCGCATTGGCCTGACTCTGCATGGACATGGTGGCCTGCATCAGAATATTTTTAGAAGTAAAATTGGTAATCTCGGCCGGCATATCCGTATCCCGGATCCTGCTCTCGGCCGCCTGCATATTCTCGGCCGTCACACTCAGGCTGTTGTGGGTATGATCCAGATGATTCTGGGCGGAACCAAACTCGGATCGAACCACAGTCACGGCCTGCACGGCCTGCGCAATGGTATCAATTGCCGCATTGGCTTTCTCCGGCGTCCCAAGCTCCAGCTCCTGATCCCCATACTTGCCTTTGAGCCCCAATGCCTTGGATCCCATAAAATAGCGCGGCACATCCATAACCTCTTCTCCGGACGGACCGATCTGGAAAGTAACCAAGTCGCTCTGCTCCGGCGGATTGATCGGAACCGGCGGCTTACCAGAGTCAAACAGAGCATTTTCATTGAAAGATGTGTTTCCGCAGATCCGGTCGATCTCTTCCAGAATTTCTTTCTTCTCCAGATCCACGTTCTCTCTTGCCACATCGTCAAAGGTGCCGTTGGCAGACTCGATGGCCAGCGTCTCCAGACGGTGAAGCATGGCGTGTACCTCCTGCAATGCGCCCTCGCCCGTATTGACCATGCCGACTCCGTCGTCCGCATTCCTCATGGCCTGATTCAGTCCGGCGATCTGAGAACGCATCCCCTCGGAAATGGCCAGCCCCGCCGCATCGTCACCTGCCCGGACGATCCGGTAACCGGAAGACAGCTTCTCCAGAGATTTTCCCAGTTTCGTTTTGACTATTCCCTGGTTCCTCGATGTATTCATACCTGCAATATTATGTGCAATACGCATCTCTTCTCTTCACCCACCAATCTTCTATTTTTACAGCCTGCATCCTTCGCAGACACCTTTCGCTATATTATTTTTATCGGCGGTTTTCGCAAAGATATAAGAAAAATATCCGGATTCGGTCGTCGGAAAAATATCCCCTGCCTTTACAGGGCGCCCCGCAGCTTAAGAAGCGCGCCCTTTTCGATCCTCGACACATAGGAACGGCTGATGCCAAGGACGACGGCCACCTCCCTCTGGGTATGCTCCTTCCCTCCGAACAGCCCGTAGCGCATGGCGATTACCTGCTGTTCCCGGCCGCTTAAGGTGTCCCGGTATGCGCCGTACATCCTGCGGATATCCTGATCGGTGGAAACCTTCTCCGTCATGTCCCTGCTCTCCGCCTCGATCACATCCACCAGACTGATGGCATTTCCTTCTTTGTCCACGCCTATGGGCTCATAGAGGGAAACCTCCCGTCCCCGCTTCCGCTCCGCCCGGAGGAACATGAGGATCTCGTTGTCAATGCACTTGGCCGCATAGGTTCCCAGCCTGCTGGCCCGGTCCGGATTGAAGGTGTCAACGGCCTTGATCAGCCCGATGGTCCCGATAGAAATCAGGTCTTCCATCTCATAATCCGTCTGACTGTATTTTTTCACGATGTGAGCCACCAGACGCATGTTTCTCTCAATCAGGACGTGCTTTGCTTCCTGCTCCCCCTGTCTGAACTGCTCTAAAAAATTCTTTTCCTCGGAAATCGTCAGGGGTTTTAAGAAAGTCTTCATGAAACACTGCTCCGGCAAGTTCTTTCTTATAATCTATGCCGGGACAGCTTTCGCAGTGCTTTTACACTTTTTTATTTTTTTTGACAGGACAAGACGGCGTAGCCTTTTCATAAATCTGCCAGGGTAATGCCGAAAAAAAACTCACGAACCATACTGTTAAAACGCTCCCACATAGGAAAAGTCCGGCAGGCCGGCTTCCTCTCACACTCCTCTGCCCCCGCTTCCAGACAGGCCACCACGGCCAGAGTCCCTTCTGTCAGCTCCAGGATCTCCCCCACCGTATAATCTTTCGGCCTGCGGGTCAGCCGGTAACCGCCGCCCTTTCCGCTCAGGCCTTTTAGAAGCCCTTCCTTCACCAGTACCCGGACGATGGATTCCAGATATTTTTCGGAGATCCCCTGCCTTTTCGCAATTTCCTTTAATGGGACAAACCGCTCCGCATCCTGTTCTGCCAGATCCGTCATGACCCGAAGTGCGTATCTCCCTTTTGTCGAGATCATAAAATACCTCCCTGCGCCATTTATAATACAAAAATACGTTTTCCCTGTCATATAACCATATTTCGCCTATTATAACGCCGGGTAATCGCATCTGGCAAGATAATTTTACGGCCCCGTTCCAATAAATTTCCATATCGTCCAATTACCCATTGACAAGATAGGTAAATAGGCGTAAGATGAGACTCAACCTGACAGAACGATTTGAAGAAAAGAGGACGCAACCATGAACAATTACAAATTTGAAACCCTTCAGCTGCATGTCGGACAGGAGGAAGCCGATCCGGCCACCGATGCCAGGGCGGTTCCCATTTATCAGACCACTTCTTACGTATTTATGAACTCTGCCCATGCGGCGGCCCGCTTCAATCTCTCCGAGGCCGGAAACATCTATGGTCGCCTGACCAATTCCACCCAGGAGGTGCTGGAAAAACGCATGGCCGCCTTAGAAGGCGGCACAGCCGCCCTGGCCGTGGCTTCCGGAGCCGCCGCCATCGCCTATGCCTTCCTCGCCCTGGCTCCCGACGGAGGCCACATCGTCTCCCAGAAAACCATTTACGGAGGCAGCTACAATCTTCTGGAGCATACCCTCCCCCATTACGGCATCACTGCATCCTTCGTGGACGCCCATAACCTGGAGGAGGTGGAGGGAGCCATCCAGGACAACACGAGAGCCATTTACCTGGAGACGCTTGGAAATCCCAACAGCGACATTCCCGATATCGACGCCGTCGCGGCAGTCGCCCATAACCACGGCCTGCCCCTGGTCATCGACAACACCTTCGGCACGCCTTACCTGATCCGCCCCATTGAGCATGGAGCCGATGTCGTGATCCATTCCGCCACCAAATTTATCGGCGGGCACGGCACCACCCTTGGCGGCATCATCGTGGATTCCGGCAAGTTCAACTGGAAAGCCGGCGGAAAATATCCGGCTATCGCCAGCGCCAATCCCAGCTATCACGGAGTCTCCTTCGTGGATGCGGCAGGATCCGCAGCCTTTGCCACCTATATTCGCGCCATTCTCCTTCGGGATACCGGCGCCGCCATATCTCCCTTTAATGCGTTTCTCCTGCTGCAGGGCGTGGAAACTCTCTCTCTGAGACTGGAACGTCATGCGGAAAACACAAAAAAAGTAGTGGAATATCTGGCCGGGCACCCTCTGGTAGAGCGGGTCAATCACCCTTCTCTGCCGGATCATCAGGATCACGCCCTGTATGAAAAATATTTTCCGCGGGGAGGCGCTTCCATCTTTACCTTCGACATCAAAGGAGGCCAGAAAGAGGCCCACGACTTCATCGACCACCTGAAAATCTTTTCTCTGCTTGCCAACGTGGCCGACGTGAAAAGCCTGGTGATCCATCCGGCCACGACCACTCATTCCCAGCTGACCGCCGAAGAACTTGCGGACCAGGATATTCATCCAAACACCATCCGCCTTTCCATTGGCACGGAGCATATCGACGACATCCTTGCGGATCTGGAGCTTGGATTTGCGGCAGTAAGTTCTCACTCATAACCACAAAACAGAAAAGCAGGCCCTGGCAGATGATTCGTCTGCCAGGGCCGTTTCGTAAATCTATCCTCATGGACGGCCGCTCCGCAATCATGGCCGGAGCCCTGAGCCGTCTTAATCCCTCACCTTGATATGCACCTCCCGAAGCTGCTGCTCCGTCACCTCGTTGGGAGCGCCGCACATGAAATCCTGAGCCGTTCCGCTCATGGGGAAGGCGATGACCTCCCGGATGTTCTCCTCGTTCCGAAGCAGCATGATCATCCGGTCCACGCCGGGAGCCATGCCCGCATGAGGCGGAGCCCCGAACTGGAACGCATGATAGAGGGCGCCGAACTTGCTTTCCAGGGTCGCCTTGTCGTAGCCTGCGATCTCAAAAGCCCGCTCCATAATGTCCATGTCATGGTTTCTCACTGCGCCGGAGGAAAGCTCCACGCCGTTGCAGACGATATCGTACTGGTACGCCAGGATTTCCAGCGGATCTTTCGTGTTTAAGGCTTCCAGGCCGCCCTGGGGCATGGAAAAAGGATTGTGGGTGAAGCCAATCTTCTTCGTCTCCTCGTCCAGCTCATACATGGGGAAATCATTGATATAGCAGAACCGGTAGGCGTTCTTCTCGATCAGATCCAGACGCTCTCCCAGCTCATTTCGGATCTGGCCCGCATATCTGGAGGCCCGCTCCTCACTGTCGGCAATGAAAAAGATCACGTCACCGCTTTCCAGCCCTGCAAGCTCCGCCAGTTCCCCTTTCAATTCGTCCGGAATAAACTTGTCGATAGGCCCTTTATAGGAACGATCCTCCTCCACCTCCAGGAATCCAAGTCCTCCCATGCCGATGGACTGGGCAAATTTAAGCAGCTTCTCGTGGAAGCCCCTGGAAAGCTCCGCATGGACCTTGACGGCCCGCACCGTCTTTTTCAGGAATGGCCTGAAGGTGCATCTCTGGAAGAATTCCGTCAGGTCGAGAATGCGCAGGGGGTTTCTAAGATCCGGCTTATCCGTTCCGAACCGGGCCATGGCCTCCTTGTAGCTGAATACCGGATAGGGCGCCTCCGTAATGGAAAAGCCCTCCGGCGCAAATTTTTTAAAGGCGGCCGTCAGCACTTCCTCGCCGGCGCGGAACACGTCTTCCTCCGTGGCAAAGCTCATCTCAAAATCCAGCTGATAGAACTCTCCCGGCGAACGGTCAGCTCTGGCGTCTTCATCCCTGAAGCATGGAGCGATCTGAAAATATTTATCAAAGCCTGACACCATCAGAAGCTGTTTATACTGCTGCGGCGCCTGCGGCAGCGCATAGAATTTACCCTTATATTTTCTGGACGGCACAATATAATCTCTGGCGCCTTCCGGGGAAGA
>CATJIW010000225.1 GCA_949740745.1 uncultured Lachnospiraceae bacterium
AGCTTTTGAGGCTTGGGCAGGGATTTATCCGTATGCAGCCGGATCCGCTCCTGAAGGACGCCGTCCACGTAAATCTCCTTATAAGCTTCCACCGTCGCCTTGGGATATCCCGATTCGACCTTTTTCTGAGTCCCCGGCGCCATAGACGGGTCAATGGTCACCTCGTCGGGAAGATATTCCTCACTGAGAATATTGTTGGTGAACTTAAGCTCCCGGTTCTCCGGCCTGGTCTCCTTCCCCCAGATGGTGTAAGTTACCGTCCCGCTGCCATTGTGGCCGGCTTCGATATAGATCGGAAAATCAAAGTCATTGGTCAGCTCCAGATCCTTGCTGCCCCCGTCGTTGATGGTGGCGTCCAGCCCCCAGTGCGTATAGCCCACGACCATCGAATGATTCGAACGCTTGGAGATATGAACCTCCGCCCGGAGAGCTGCGTTATAAAGGGTCGTGGCAAGCTGACAGATCCCGCCGCCGTACTCCTTCACATAGGAATTCCCCTGATAGGCAGTCTGCATCGTATAGCCGTTCTCCGCCGTAAAAGGAGCCAGAGCGTCATGCATGGACCAGCTCTCTCCCGGCATGATCAAAATGCCGGTCGTCAGATCCACGCCCCTTTGCACATTCTGAAGCTTTCCCCCGCTCCTGTCCTGGCCTTCGGTAGAAAATTCTCCCAAAGGATCCCGGATCTGAGAAAGCATCGCCGTCGTATACTTCGGCTGAAGGACCTCGGCCGCCGCCGCAAGCACCACGTCCTCCCGGTTCCAGTCCTGAAAAATCTCCTGTGCCGCCGACACCGTGGCGGGAACGTCCACCTGAACGCCGGGCCGGCTTTCGCTCACGGAAAAGCCGTCTCCCGTCCGGGTAAGCTCCGCATTCACCGGCTCCACCGAAAGACCCTGCGTCTGCTCCGTCACGAACCGGCTCAACCCGTCCGGGTCAACCGAAAGTCCCAGCTCGTACACCTGATTGCTGACCTTAAGGTCCTTCTGCGCCTTATAACGGACAATAAGATTTCCTCCTTTGCCGAGGGCCAGCGCCTCCATGACGATCCCGGCAAGATCATTGGTACGGATCCCCAGCTCCTCTGCGGTTGTCCGGACCGGCTCCACCCCGGCGCCCTCCAGCGTCACAGTCAGCGTTTTTTTTCCGGTTTCCTTTACATAAGCCTGAACCGCCGCAAGCGCGTCTTTTGCCGTCATCCCGCTTACGTCGACCCGGTCAATGAAGACTCCCTCCGCAATGGCCTCGTCCTCTGAAAAGACGCTCTTTGCCAGGGCCTCCTCCAGAGCCTTCTCCGGAGCCTCCGAAGGCAGCTCTCCTCCCTCCGCCTGATCCGCCGTCCCTTCTTCCCCGCCGTTTTCCGTCTCTGTTTCTTCCGGGCTGAGCGTCTCCGTCTCTTCCTCGTCCCGCATTTCCGGCCCTCTGCTTCCCTCCGCGGCAAACACTGCCCCCGGCAGCAAAAGCGCCAGAATCAAAACTGCTGCAAGCATCCTCATGCATCTTTTTTTCATAAACCGATTTCCTTCCTTCTCTCTGACAGCCGTCTCTCCCCCCATGTTCAGTCCATTGTAACACATGTTTTTTGATTTTCAAGGGACGTCATAGAATCTTAAAAGTATTGCAACAACTTTTACAACTTCTTCATGAAACCTTTCTCTTCCTCCGCACAAAAAAGAAGCCCCTGTTTTCTGACAGAACAAAGACTTCTTTTTACTATATTATATAATTATAAAAACCAGGACCCGTTTTCCTTCCTGCCGCTCACTCTCAGCCCTCCGAGGGAGTATCCGGCGCAGGAGCCGGCGCTTCCGGCGCAGGCGTCGGCGTCTCCGGTGCAGGCGTCGGCGCAGGCGTTTCCGGTG
>CATJIW010000226.1 GCA_949740745.1 uncultured Lachnospiraceae bacterium
ATTGAACTTACGTTCTTTCCGATTCGTAAGTCTATTAAGGTTACCCTTTTCCAAGAAAATCTTTTTCATTTTCCTCTTGACATATCACCAAATTGCTTTCTGTGTCAAATATACTACCAACCAGATATATCATGTCTTATTAAATATAATACCATTCCTTACCATTTGGTGTCAATCACTTACTTCAAATTTTGCATTTGGTCACTATTAGTATTCATTATACTTCTATATAGCCCCTTTCAGGCGCATATCATTCGTTAAATTCCTTATATACATACATAAAGAAGATTTCAATGGACAAAAACAACATGCCCCAAATAATATATTCCAATTTAGCCCGTTTGCTTGATGATCCGGAACATGGAGTATCTATGCGTAAGCTTAGTACCGAATTGGGATATTCCAGCGGCTATATTCAAAAAATCGTTGATCGGAAAAGGGGCCTCACTCTCGATACACTGAATGAAATCAGCAACTATTTTGACATACCTATTTGGACTTTCTTCATTGATCATTCCAATCCGTCAGATAAAGCATTACTAATCAGCGAACTTCTATCCGGGCTCTCTGATGAAGCTTTAAATGTAATTTTCTATTTTGTACAGTTCATCGCTAAAAATGATACTGTACCTTCCCCCACCTGACAAAAAAGAAAATTAGCCTGCTATATTCATATTTCGTGAATACAGCAGGCTATTATTTTAGGGCTACAATGCTTTGAAAAGTTGATATGGTTCTATCTCCAGTGCTTCTGCCAGGCAGATCATTACCTCCATATTTGGTACACTATGATAAACCGATTTTTCTACTCTAAAACCTCCCCTCCCATTCTCTATCTATTTCTCATTTCAAGGAAACTTTTTCGCAAAGCTATTATTCAAGCAAATAAGAAGAAAAAAGTTTGTTTGTTGGAATTTCCAATTACGAAAAAGCCGATGCTTCAAGTATGCATCGGCTTTTCAATATTGATTATTTATGTTTTCTGAACAGACCGCCAAAAGATATTGAGTAACTTCAAATTCGATGAGAAGAATAAAATCTTATATCTCTTTTATATGCATTCCCCCTTCATTTTTTCTTTTGACCATTCACGAAAAATGCAATCACCTTCTCTCTCTTGAATTAAAATCATTATAATTTCAATTAATATAAGTATCAAGTATTTAGTGCTTCGTTTTAATAGTATCAAAAAATAACTTTTGCAATAATGTCCTTTCGGTGAATAAATGGTTCCTCCCAATATCGGGAATCATAAGAATTATCTAAATTATCTCCCACAACATAAAAACACCCTTTAGGAACCAACTTCTTAACTCCATCTTTCACGACAAAATCTCCTTCAGCTGCGATAATCCGTTTTACCAACAGCTTATTAGCATGAGAAAAGATAATAATATCTCCAACTCCATATTCCGAACAAAGCCGATACCCTATCACAAGACTCCCTTTCGGCAGAGTCGGCTCCATAGATTCCGATGGCACATAGCCAATCAAAAATACTATTTTTAAGAGTATGGTCACCGTAATTGTAACTGCCACTACTAACACGATCTGTTTTCTGGATTGTTTTAACCATTTCATGTGTAATCCCCAAAATAAAAAAGGAATGCCATGGTTTCTGTTACCTTCAGCATTCCTTTCCGTTCTATAATCTTTCTATGATCTCTAAAATGCATACTAGGCGGCTTCCTTTATCCCTGGATAGTCCCGCAAAAATTTACGTGCCTTTGACGCCCAAGCACATACAAGATTAGCTGTAACTCCCATTTTTTCTCCAATCTCACTGCTGCTATACCCTTGAGACATCAAAATTATGGCATCAAGCCCCTTTACAATAAATGGCGGCGCTTCTTTTCTTGCAGATGAAAATACCTGTTCCAAACCCACCCGCAGTTCTGTTACCTTTTCTTCCTCAATCGCGGGCTCCTGCGCAAGATACGGTATTACATCTGCCGCAACGATTTCCGCCTGCCTCCTGGCAGAATAGACCAATGCATTCATGATCTCGTTCTGAATGAGACGATATGCATAGGTTGAAAAAGTTCCCCCTTTATCTGTAATGACTGCTTTGCACAGGCCGATACAGCCAACCTGAAAGAGATCATCATAAGTATAGATATCCCATTGATCTCTCCCATGAACTTTATCATGGATAACCCTATGCACTAAATTCAAATTCTCTTCGACTTTTTTCTTCTCTTCTATAGTCAATCTGGTAAATTCACTCCTTCCATAATATGGGGACTGCAACCCGTCATCTTTTACCCACCAAACATATTTGCCTGTTTTTCCCTTTGTCTGAAATGAAAAAAGCCGGAAGTTCCTGCAAAAACACACAGAGCCAAAACATTGTTATCCAACAACATTTGACTCCGTAAGTATTTAAGCAGCCTTCCGGCCAATATCCATTTCATCTGCGTCTGCAAAGCTACCCTGCTCTGGACGCATATTCCTGTCACACATCTAACATAGCAAATCACCGCCTGAACGTCAAGGCAAAATGGGCATTTTATAGTTATTTCATATCTTCCATATTATACCTTGTCAATTACTTTTCCGGGATTCCCAAAGGTTCCTTCCGCTTTTGTTTTCTGCTCTTCACTCCTCTCACACATATTGCCAAAGCCCCGCCTGCTCCGATTGCCGTCAAGCCGAACCACAACCATGGATTGCTGTTATCCCCTGTCTTCGGAACATCCGTCGTCACTTTTGTCTCTTTCGCCTCCTTTTCGTTGTGGAATTTTACTGTCAAAGTCTCGCCTTCCACAAGCTCCACGGTCACGGGGGCCGGACGCTTATACTCCACACTCACGCTGTCCTCTATTTCGGTTACAGTGTATCTGCCAATCCGAAGCTTTTCAATCAGGATTTCACCGTTGGAATCCGTCTGGAAAGTCTGATCATAGCCCTCTCCGATAATCCGGAAGGAGAATCCTTCTTTTTTCCCGTCGCTGGATGATTTGACGATTTTAAGACTGCCCTGTTTTGCCAGGTTACAGAAGCCCTTCCCGTCTGTATTATCCACTTCGTAGGTCTCCCCGTCTGTCCCGATGAAAACATAATATGCCTTTTCATCCGGCTGAAAGCCTTCCGGGGCAATTTTTTCTTTGACAAGGACACCGCCGTACCGCACATCTTCCATCCTGTATTCCCCGGCAGAAACCTCCTTCATGGTCCCAAGCAATACATCCTCTCTGTCCAGTTCTTCATTTCCGTTGATGTCCCGGTAGACCTCGAATACGGCTCCTGAGAGCTTTCGTTCCGGATTATCCTTGTCAATCTTGCTCAGATGCAGATTTCCATAAATCGCCTTATTGTCAATTACAAGCGTAATGTTTTGCTCCTCTTCTCCAATCTCAAGTTCGTATAGAGCTGTACTGAGGACAAAGCCTTCCGGCGGCGCAATCTCACGGACAAACCAACTGCCATAAGGCACACCATCAAACCGAAATGTCCCTTTCTCGTCTGACATTACTGCCATGATCGCAGTTTCCTCGGTAAACTCAGCCGTCTCTGGAGCAAACAGGCCGATCCGGGCACCTGCCAGTGCATGGCCTTTGTCATCTGTCTTTTTACCGGATACACTCCCATAGATCAGCTCATTTACGATATCCTCTCCCTGATTTGCTTTCATTTCTACCAGAGGAAGTTCCTGGCCGGCATATTCAAATACGACCGGATATTTCTCTTCTGATAAAAGATAATGGCTGTCTGTCGCACGTTCCTTCAGGTAATAGCTTCCAAGCGGCAAATCCGTCTGTACAGTGGCATGCCCATCCTGTGATACCGGAACAATCTCGATCAAACCGTCAGCCGGAATCATACTTCCGTCTTCAGCTTTCATATCCTCCGACGCATACAGACCAAATTCCACGTTAGCCGCCTCTCCGTTGCCGCCGATCCCAAACGCCTCGTTCTGCTCCATAACTTTTTCCAAGCTAATTTTCACCTTCTGCCGTTCGTTGAACATGCTCATGCCAACCTCAGTCAGGGAAACCTCCTGGCCGGCATAAGCAAGCCGGACCTGACGCACTTCCGGATTCAACGCCAGCGGAACAGGGGCTTTCGTCTCAACAACATCATAGGTTCCAAGATACAACTCCTTGCTGATTCCTCTTCCGTCTGCCCCTGTTGTTATCGTATCCACAACGTCGCCTTTTGCCGCCCGCAGAGTTCCGTCCGGTGTGACAATGTCTTCCGACGCATGAATCTCATATTCTGCGCCGGCCAAGACCTGTGACTCATACACAGGCGTGTAAACAGTGTCGGTGTCCTCTTCGCCGCCGCTTACGGAAATACTGCTCCAGACCTCGCCGATCTTTGTCACGGTAATTTTTCCTTTCTGCGGCATGTTGCGTTTCTCAACCACAACCACGTCCTGTGTCCCATCCACGATAAAAGGCACAGGCTCACTGTCCAGCACATATCCATAACAGGTTTCCACCTCGATCAGCTCATATTCTCCATACGGCAATTCACAGGGCAGCATCAGCCAGCCTTCCTCGTTGGTAAAATACGTGGTGATCTCCACCGGCGTCGGATAGTATACGGTTTGCGTAATCAGCTCCCCTGTGGATTTATCCCGCACCTGGAATCCGACGGTCGCCGCAGGAATCATCTTCCCCGTCTCTGCGTCATGTTTTTCTATACGGATCAGGCTGCGCTCTGTCTGATTGTTGATAATATAAGAATAAATCTCACCATCCTCCCGAATCATGACGGTAAAATCCTTTACATACGCCTGCCCCTCCTGCCCTTTCGTCTGATGGACAGTATAACAGCCATACGGTAAGTCTTTGGTCATGGCAAAGCCATCCTTATCCGTTACCAGCACGTCACGTTCTGTTTCTCTGGCCTCTTCGTAACCTCTGGCTGCCGTCAGATAGATTTGAAATTCTGCTCCCTCTTCCGGCTGCTCGATCACCCCATGGGCGCCGGACGCTTCGACTTCCTCTTCCGGAATCTTTACGGGCTGGCGGTTCTCCGGGACTGCACCCTCAGCTGTCTCCAGAGATTCTTCTCCGTTTTCTGTCTCCGCCTCCATTTCCTGCTCTGTTCCCAGTTCCAGCCCGACAGAAACAACGGCTGTATTTGCCGCTTCTAAGAACCCCAAAGTATCCTGAGCCCCTTCACCTCCATCTCCCATCTCCGCATCTATATGCTTCACCAGACGAATCCGGCCCTTGACAACATCCTCAAACACTTTATGATTGACCGGATTCAGCTCCAAGTGATATTCCCCGGGATCTGCCGGAAGCTCATATACTGTCGTGTCAAGCAGATATCCTTCTGACGGAGTAATCTCACGTAAAGTCCAGTCTGACCCGCAGACAAAGTAATCTGTAGTAAAGATTCCCTCTGCGTCAGTTCGATAAGAGGCCATCAGTTCTTCTCCACGATACAGGCCATAAACGGCCCCCTCCAGACTGGCATCTCCCTGAGCGTTTCCGTTCTCACGGTCTGCTTTTGCCGCTTTTACACGAAATTTCTTCAGCGTATTATGAAAACGGCTGTGGGCAGTCTGGTTCCACTGGATCGTAACCTGCTGCGGCTCCGGGACAACATATCGAACTTCCGTATTCACTTCCTCCAGGATATAAGCTTCGTTTCCGCTGACCAGGACATCCGAAAAGACCGCTCTCCCGGTACTGTCCGTTACTGCAAACATCTCCACTACTTCACCAGACAAAGAAGTCCCATACAGACGGAAGGTTACCCCTTCCACAAACTGATCTTCCGATGTTTTGATCACCTCCAGACTGCCCCGTTTCAATTTGTTATTAAAGGTTACCGCAGATGTCTGGCCGCTGACGATCGTAACAGACTGCGCCTCCTGAGCCTCATAGCGTTCTTCCGTAATCTCCGTCACGCTGTAGGTTCCGGGATTCAGAGTAATATCCACTGTGCCGTCCTGTCCGGTTGTAACGATGCGGTCCTCCCCGTTTCCGCTAATCTGGAAACGGACACTCTCAATCTGGTTATCCTCCGATATTTTTTTGATATGCCCTGTGCCATTTGTCTCCGTATTGATCTTAACATAAAATGTCACCGGGTCCTCTGCCCCACACATCATAGTCTGTGCTCCTCCACAGCCCCAAATAAGCATGTTGTTGCTAATTTCCGGAATATCCTTCTGTGCGGTAAGCATAACCGGATTTTCTATCACCCGGTCACTTGAAAATGTATATCGACTGCCCTCCCGGCTCACGGTGATACCATTCCCATCGTCAAATTTAAGATCGCTCAGGGTATGGTTGGTATCCTCCAACATCAAAACATACTTTTTCAAGCCTGCATCATATTTGAGCGTATGGGTCACAGCCTGATTTCTCCTTGCTGCCGCAAAGCTGGGAATTGTCGTATGCCTTGCCATCTGTGCCAACATCCAGTCATAGCATTTTCTGGCCGGACGGCCGCTGACCATCTGCAAAATTGCATCTGCTTCGACTCCATATGCATTTGCATGGAGATCCGTCGGACTGGTGCGGATCTGCTGCTGATATTCCCACATGAGAGCCTGAGTTGCAATCATATAATCATCCTCATTGCATCCCTGAACAGGAACCTGTTTTCCTGGCTGCCATCCGTATACGCTGGTCAACATAATCCCATATTGGGCCGAATAGGGAAGCATCTGAAAATAATTACTGTTTGTGCTGTTTTGCGAAGTGTAGCTGCTTCCATCAGCTCCGAACGGGACTCCAGATTCAATACAGTATACCTGGCGTTCGCCTCCGTCTGCATCACGAACCATGTATTTTTTATAAGCATCTACGCCATCAGAATAGTCTACTCTTACATTTCCTTGACTATCATACAGTATATAATGCCGGGGCCCCAATGCATAGGGCAAACCATCAGCACCCTTATACTCATCCCCTTCAAAGGAATATGCGGTCTGCCCTTCCTGCGGCATAAAAGCAAATACGGCCATCGGCACCAGGCCAATGACCATCAAAAGGCTGAGAAACGCCGCCAAAAATCTTTTTCCTCTTTCTCTTATTCTCTTTTTCATCCAATAAATCCTTTCTTTTTCTTTACAAAAATAAGCAGAGATTTCTCTGCTCAAAAAAACTCCCCGCAATCCGCAGGGAGTCTTTCTTTGATCATCTAATTAATACAAGAAATAAAATGTGTAGCTTCCACCTCCGTTATCCCTCACATAAATGCTGAAACATGTGACCTGCGTGCCCCCATAAGAGGCGATTGTAGAAGGCATTGATGTAATATAGTCCCGCAGCGCCCCCTTCAGGCTGGCACCCTGAAAGGACTTGGAAGCCGTGATCGGCGAGGCCCAGGAACAGGTATCCGGCGTACAGGGCACTCCGTCGTCGTCCGTGATATGAGTAAGACCCATGGATTGTCCAAGGGCAATCAGCTCTGAACGAATTGCCGGTACGTCAAACTCATAATCATAAATGGTTTTCTCCACTGCCGGCTCCGGTGCGCTCGTCGGCTCAGGCGGTTCTGATGATTCCGTAGCTTCAACCGGTTCAGATTCTTTGACCGATTCCGGCGCCTTGGATTCTTCTGGCTTTTGAGCGGTTTCCTGAACCTTCTCCGGTTCCGGCGCCTGCGAAGCGGAAGCATCCTGATCCGTCGGCCGAGGCCGTACCGGACTTTCTACAGGTACATTCTCTTTCCGGTCAGAGACAGACGGCTGTGAAGGTGCCCTCTGGACTGCTGCTTTCTCAACGGATACGGACGTTTCCGACTGCCGCCTGGCTGTCTGTTCTTTTGAGGCCCCCGTACCTTCCGATTCCTGAACCGGTTCTTCTGCTTCGTCGTCACCTCCTTTCGTTTCCTGTCCACCCTCTGCCTGTACCGGTTCCTCACTCCTTACCGTTTCTGCGTCCGGCAGAAGGAAAACCGCCGTTTCTTCCTGTTCAACTTCTCCACCTCCCATTGTCTCTGTCTGCTCTGGCACATCTGTTTTAGCGCTTCCACAGGCGCTGCAAAGCACAATTCCCATCGTCAAAACCAATAATCCGTACTTTCGCATAAAATCCCTCCTTAGATTGTCCGCCTGAAAATAATTCATGGACCGAATATTTTGTTACTTACCCTTATTACACAATCCAGACAAGGAATTTACAACCAGATTTTGCAAATTTCGGAAAAACCACGCTCTGCCTCAGCCATGTGCCGGTTTAAAAGCTCAAAAAAACGCAGCGGAGTCAGTTTCCTGTCCAGCCAATGGGAGGCCCGGTAGCAGTAACATCCTGCTTCATCGTGAATCATGTGACAACCCAGGACGCTTTCCTGGTTTATTTTATTCAAGTCCGGAAGCCTGTTCATGAAACTGCGGTCCAATGCTTTCGCAAAGCAAAAAACCATCAGCGGATGTAATTCCGAAAAAGAAATCTGCAGATAATAATTGCGGTAAACAGCCATAAGAGAAACTTCATCCTCATTTTCCACAGAAAGCTGCTCGGCAATCATTTTGCGGGCAGCCGCAACAATCTCTCTGCGCCGCACCTTTTCATCTGCCTCCAGCTTATCATATGACATCAATTTTTCTCATCTCCCCTCTGCGCATATCTGGCGATATGCGTCCTTTACTCAATATGAACATTGCTCTCCTGCCTTTTTTTCAAGATCACCTCCAATTCCGCACGGTCTGTCGTGATCATCTCTTTCTCTTCCTTCGATGCCTTAATCACCACCGGAATCTTGGAATTGTTGGAGTAGACCAGCGCCTCCCCACGCTCAAACCTTGTGATGGAGCGGACTTCCGTCTTTGTCAATTTCAATGTCTCCTGCACATAACGGGCTTCGTCCGGCTCCAGGTTCAAAATAATCTTGTTCTTAGAGTTATTGATAATCGCCCTGCCGTACTTGCCGTCTTCCAGGCCGAAAAAATCCGACAAGTCCTGTGTGGCCGAAATAGCGGCGCCGCCGAACCCCCGGATTGTCTTGAAGATCGTCAGGCAGAACTCGGCAGCCATCCGGTTCGAGCTGGCGCCGATCAACTGCCAAATCTCGTCGATCATAATGGCCTTCTTTTTTGTACGGTCAGCTTTCACCGTGTCCCATACATAGTCCAGCGCAATAAACATTCCCACCGGAAGCAGCTTTCCCTTCAGCTCCGACAGATCCAGCACAATATACTTATTGGAAAGATCCACATTTGTCTGGCGGTTGAAACTCTGCGCCGAGCCGGTGACAAACCGGCTGATGATCACGGCAATCCGTTTCGTCATCGAATTTTTCAACAACTCTTCGTGCAGGTCTCCGATCACCGGCATTTTTTTCATCTTGGACGTCCCGCCGGCATACAGGGAGTCATTGTCATGGGTAATCCCAAACTTTGCATAGGTGCTGATCAGTGCTTCATCCAACATCTGCTCCTCTTCATTTGTCATATCCGGAATCAGCAGGGAGAAGAAAGTCATTAACTGCTGAATCTTTCTGGCCAGCATGGAATCCATCTCGCCGTAATCCATTTCATCAATCAGCTCCATCTCCGGGGAAATGGTGCGACGAATCTCCATGATGTTGATACAGTGCGGGGAGCCCGGCGCAATCTTGACAAACTCCCCGCCAATTTTCTTACAGGCACGGCGGAATTCATGCCCCTTGATGGGAGCCAGGATAAAGCACTGGATTCCCCGCATCCTCATTCGGAGCGCCAGAAGTTGCATGGTAAAGGTCTTGCCAGCGCCGCTGGTGCCAAGCAGGTTCAGATTGGCGTTCTTATTTTTCTTTGTATTAAAGAGGTCCACAATGCACAGCGAATTGTTATGCCTATTGACGCCCAGCAATACACCCGTGTCGTCCGACATCTCAAAACTTGTAAACATATAGGTGGACGCTGCGCCGCTGGTCAGGACATTTCTCTGTAATTTCCTTTCCAGGGATGGTGCAATCTGAGCCACCGGCATCACGGAGCGGAGCGCCGCCTCCTGCTGGAACCGGCAATCGCTGATATACATATCCATGGATTTAAGCATGTCCGTGATCCGCTGTTTCCTCCACAGCAATTCCTCATAGCTTAACGCAGAAACCGTGATAAAGACCGACATGTAAAACAGGTCTTCATTGTTATTTGCGATCCCGTGCTTGATAAAATACCCGGCCTGAATCGAGTTCGTCAGTTCCTCGTAATCCGTGCTGGTATCCTGTATCTCCTTCAGCTTCGTTTTGTTAAGCCGAATCCTCTGCGCTACCTTATCAATGGCCTTGCTGCGGTTCTCACGGCGGAGATGGACATCAACATCGATCCCTTCCCCGGCATTGATCAGTGTGGACATCCAGCCTGCCCGCACCCTGCCGGGATAGCCGTTTCCTTTAATATATAAAAAGGAATAATAAAGCCCGTCCATGATGATATAGCTGTAATGGGTCAAATCAATTCCCCTGGGCGACAAAAAATGGGCCATGGGGATAGAGGGAATTGGATCAACACCGATCACCTTGTCTTCTGCCGCCATCGTATCAATCACGACCCGGTCCACTCTCGACGAAAAAGGTTCCTCCACGCAGGAGCGGCGGTTGAAAAACATGTACAGGATCTCCGCCGCCGCTTCGTCCGGATCATCTGGCTGCAGGATCGCATTCCCGCACTGCATAAAATATGCCCTTGCGGTCTGCTCCGCTGCCTGCAGAGTCCCATAGATCTGGCCGAAATCCTCCTTGTCCCCACGCCTGGCCTCTTCATACTGAAAGATCAAAAAAAAGCGCCGAGTAAGCGCTTCCCTGTTTCCCACATCCTTAATCAGCCGGATGTAACCCTCTCCCAGCAGCCTGCACTGCTCGTTTTCCTCCTTTTCCAGTTCCCCCTGAATCATAGCCACATGCTTGTCGGAGTCTGCTTTCCTCGTAACGCTTTTAAATTGTAAACGGACCGGCGAAATCTTGAGCCAGCTTGCAAAAGAAGCAATGATGTTAAACTGCTCCTCATCAGAGCGCAGCATGAAGTTGATCGGCTCAATCTCCAAAATCTTCACATATCTGCCGTCCGTTGTCTCCATGATTCCGCACCGGATATCCCTGACCGGAATAAAATCCTGCACAAAATCAAGTCTCTTCGGTTCCTTCCTGTTTCTTTTTCCGCTTCCCTCCCTGTCCTTCTTTGTTCTTTCCACTTTTTTTCTTTCTCCCAAGCTGCTTCGGCTCATAATGATATCCCACCCTTCGATAGTGTAATTTCCTCCGCTCTGCCGCATATCGGACAATATGCCCCAGATATCGGAACAGCGAATCCCCGTCAATCCCCATCATGGCAATCACTGCCACCGGCAGAAGCGTGACGGTCATGACAACAACACGGATTGTCCCGGACATCGGGATCAGCATAAGCTCCGGATATCCCAACAAAAGCAACAGAAAGACTGTCTCCACGGCATTCCTGGGTTCCAGCATTCCTCCTAAGATTTTGCCCGAATTTGTAAAGTTCGCCGGTATGGCATAAACATTACTGTACTCTTTTTCCTCCAATTCTTTACCCTCCTGTCCCGTAAATCACGGCGGTCGTCCGGTATCTCCCCAGACGCAGCGCCTCTTCATGGCTGGATACAAATATGTCCACCCGATGGATATTGTTTTCGATGCCGGTCCCGCCCCTGTCCTCCACCGTATACAGGATTCCATTGATCATGATCTGTGTTCCAAATGGGTAATAACTGGACATGGCCACCATCCCCACGGTAAGCGGTTTCCCCATGGCGTTGATCCCGACATTTTTCCCATTGCATTTTTCACAGGGGCAGTAATGGGTCACTTCCACCTCCAGCATGACTGGGTTCCCGGAGCCGGCCGCAACCGGCGCATCAAAATCAATGTCTTTTACCCTCCGCAGCTGTAAAGTTCCTTCATAAGAGGGAGAATTCAAAGCAATCCCTCCATCATCTGCATGAACCCACATCCTCTCCTGATTCTCCCCATACCCGGCAAAAATCAGGACGTGACTGTAGCCTCCGCCGCCCATCCGAAATCCCAAGTCTCCCGGCAGAAGGTCGCCTGTCGAAATCTCATAAGAGCCGTTCCACTGGCTCTGTGTTCCGCCGGGAAGACTTTCTCCGAGGGCAGTTTTGTAAACCCAGTCTGTAAAACCACTGCAATCCAGCCCATAAGGCCGGACGCTCCCGGTGGTATCGGAACCGGAAGCCGTCACCTGCTTCGGCGTCCCCCACTCTTCATTCCATCCCGGCCCGCTCTTCCCGCCCCAAAAGTAGGGGACTTTTCCCACGAGAGAAAGTGCCGTCACCAAAATATGTTTTCTTGCTGCGCTGCACTCCTGCTGATTTACGAAGGCAATCAGCTCTGCGTCCGCCAGAGTGACTGCCTGTCCGTCCCCGGCATTGCCGTACAACGTCTTTTTCATTGCCGTCGTCAGATTGTCGATCATCTCCGCACAGGTAAGGCCCGATTCCCCGTAGGCGGCGTCTGGATTAATCCCGAAGGCCTCTGCAATCACCGCATAGTCAAAGGAATGAACCGTACACTCTACAAATTTTATGGTTTCTTTCGACGGGCTGACAGTCTCCTTCCCATTGGCCTTATAATACGTTTCCTTTTTCGTCCCTACAATGCCGCCATCGTCCGCATAGACCGGAATGGTCACCTCTTCCCGTTCATAAGCGTCAACCTCAATGGACGTCCCGCTGGTACGGATTTCTCCCGGTTTATAATATGTCTGTTCTCCCGTCTCATAACGGTATTGCGGTATCCCGTCAATGGTCCCTGTCTGCTCCTCCTTCGTCACGATGATAAGTGTGACCGGTTCGTAAACCGTATAGCTGACCGGAACCTCCGTCTCCTCCGATTTTTCCACGGATGTAACCGGAAACATCTTTCCGGATACACCTCCCAGCTTGGACATCATATCATCCTTTTTTGCCTCCGTCTGCCCGACGGAAACCGAATACGCCGCCAGAATGTGGCTGACGTCATACCCGGCTGAATACTTGGCATAATCGATCAGCGCCTCCATGGACCGGCTGCGGTCATATCCTCCTTCAGATATAATGGTCTCTACGTTGGCGAGGGCCTGTTTATGACCTTCCTCCACCGCATCGGCAACCGCCCCGGACATCTCCGCATAGACGGCATAAGGCGTATCGGTTTCCCTGGGTTTTGTTCCGTCAATCCCAAACAGACGGTTCACAATAATGGATGGCAGGGATACCACCAGTACGATCAAAAACACCACGGCCAGGCAGACGCATGTCAAAACCTTGAATAACGTGTGTCGGCATGACCACGCTGTCATAAGAAGCGTCCCCAAAGGCCCTCCCACAGCACCCGCCGCCATTCCTCCGGCAGCTTTTCCTGCCTTACGTCCGGCCTGCAGAGCCGTTTTTGCCAGCTCCCCTGCCGTTTCTCCCAAATCATCCAGACTGCCATCGGCCGGCCTTTCTCCCTCCTGTCCCATCTTTCACCTCCTGATCTGTTTTTTGCCCACGGATATCCGTCTTTCACCGTTTCCGCCTTGGCGGCTTATTCCCGGAATCCGTTCTTCCTTTCGGCCTGCCAAAACGGGATGGCATCACTTTATACCTTACCGTTTCAACGGTTTCGGTACGCACATTGTTTCCATCATACACGGGCTTGCCATTTTCATAAACAGGCCTGCGCTCCACCGCCGCTTCCCCATGTATGGCATACCACTGTCCGCCATGGGAATCTTCAAATACCTGATAATCCCCCTTTGGAGCCGCATACTGCGCCGTATCATAAAACGTAGTCCCGGAGCCATTTTCATGGCGGACTTCAAAATGCCCCTCCGTGCGGCCGGAACCATCCACGGACGACACTGTTTCCGTATATCCCGGCATGAATGCCTGGAAAGCCGCCTGGTTATACCTCCCGGCGCTGTCTCCGGATTCAAATTCCGGCGTTTCTGCATGGGGCTGCATGGCGTACCAGTCCACGCCGTTCGCCGACTGCATGACCGTGTGCGGCGCTTCCGGTTCCTCATAATAAGCGCTGTTATACCACATGGAACTCCCACCGTCCGTATCATATGCCTCCAGCATTCCGTCCCCAACTGTCCAGAGTGTCGTTCCTTCCGTCACTCCCGGAAATGCGGCCGCAACCGCTTCCATCTCGTCTGCGCTCCCGGAAAATACAGGTGCATCATAAAAAGCCCCTGCGCCTGTACCGGATGCCACCTGATACCACCTGCTGCCATCGGAAGCAGTGACAACAGCGTGGGGCCCGTCCGGCTTCTCAAACTGATCGGCGCTGTACAATTCCAATCCGGCTTCTTTTCCATCTGCCGACAGAGCTTCCGTACTGACCCGGCCGCCGGAAATCTGTGTTCCCGATAACTGATAACCGGATAGCTGCGGCATGTAATTACTGAGGCTGCGGTCTGCGATCTCCCCGGCGATAGAACCGGACATATCCGGATTCCTTGCGGCAACCGAGGCGATGGAATCCCCGGTAAGCACCGCCCCGTTACGGGCCGCAATCCCGCCAAATGCCCGGCCCACAAAGCCGGCGCCTCCTCCTGCCCCCATCCGGACGCCTCCGTTCACAACGGCATCCCGGACATAGCTATTGCCCTTAAACTTGCTGGCAAAGCCTGCGGCAAATCCGCCGCTGGTCCCGGCTGGCACACCGGCTCCGGCCGCCGCACTTCCCCGGCCAAAGACACTCCCGGCGCTCCTTACCCCGCCGCCATAGCCGCCAATCGTCCTCGCCGCTATCAGGAGTTCCATCCCCATGCCAGAACCCGTCTGGGCAGCGTTCAGCCCCAAGGAGGTCAGATAGGAATCAAATTTCTGTGCTGTCTTCAGAAATGCCAGCGCACAGAACAGCCACAGAAAAATACTTCCCTGACCACTGGAGAGTGCGCCTCCGTTTCCAATAAACTGCCCCATCGAAGAATTGAAAGCCCGCAAAAACCAGACGTTCATGACCAGCAAAAGGAGCTGTGAGCCGACCATCCGGCACCAGCTTTTAAAAATCTGTACGGTTGCCTTTGAAGCTCCCATGGAAAACGCCAGCGGAGAGGTATAGCAAAGGACTCCCACCACGATATAACGCTCCACGGTCTCAATCAGCAATTTAAAATAGTTCCAGCCCAGGGATATCTCCAGGATGATCAAAAGCAGAAGCCCAACCACGGACGCCGCCGCAATGATCGTCGTCAGCCCGTTGGTCAGGCTCTGCTCCACACCTGCGAAGGTAAAGTCCTCCCCAGACATCCCAAGTTCCATCAGCGCCGTATAAGGCGCCCTTGCAATATCCAATGTGAGCATGAAAATCGGCTTCGCATATCCGATCAGCAGTGCAAAAACACCACTTCTTGCCAACAGAGTCCAGGGATTTTCCGCCTCCGTGATCGGTCCGCCGAATACCCGGAAAAGCTGCCATACGGTGATTAAAAACAGAACGGCCCAGGCCGTGTACTGCAGAACCGTAAATGCCTTGGAAACAAACGGAAAATACTCTTCCATTGCCGTCATATCGGTTCCAAGCGCCTGCAAAAACAATCCGGACACCGCATCCATCATCTGGGAGATAATGCTGCTGATCCAGTTCACAATCCCCTCAAATACCCAGTCAAGCATTTTTTCTCTTCACCTCCTTCTGCTTTGACCGGACATCAGCCATTGTATTTTCCGCCGTCAATAAGCGGCCGTAAGTAGGCAACGATGAAGCCCAGCGAGTTGAGGATGATCCATGTGATCACAATCCGCTTTAACCAGGCCGTCGCCTCGTCAACCGCCCTCTGATTCCGGGATACCATCCGGACGACCAGAGCGATTGCCGCCACCGTAACTGCAACAATGGTGCTGATCCCGACCACCTGTCCGTACACATCCTTCATGATCTTTGAGAACCTGTCCCAGATCGTGTCCGCAAAGACCGGCTGCAGAGACAAGATCACGGCCGATGTTGCCCCGACTAGGCTCCAGTAGACGGTTACCAGACGCTTCCCGCCCTTTTTTTGTTGTTTCACCATATAAAATCCTCCTTCACTATTTTCAGGCAGCAAAAAAACCGCTTCCAAAGCTTTACGCTCCAGAAACGGCTTCTTCCTACGCCCATCCCTATTTTGGGATGATATCAGTATACATCTTTTTCATTTTCATGTCATCGGCTCTGCACTGCCAATTTTCTGCCATTTTTTTGCAGTTTGATTTCCAGTCAGTGATCCCGGTTTATACCAGTTGGAGGTTTGCAAGCTCCTCCACTTCTTCAAGCTTAAGACCTGAACATTCCGCAATCTCTTCAATCGTCAGCTTCCCATTTTTGATTAATTTACGCGCAGTTTCTCTCTTGTTCTCATTTTCAGCCGCTATTTTTATCCTTCTCGCTTCCGTTTCAATCATTGCTCCACCCATAATCTCACCGATTCCTTTCTGCACCTTTTCATATTTTTGTGCGATTTCCTTAACCACATCATTCGACAGCTCTATGATCGTCCGCTTGTAAAACGCCCCGATTTTTCCCTGATGCTCCAATCGATCCAGTCTTTCCAGAATATCCTGGTATTCTGCCTGTAATCCGGCCAGCTTTTGTTCATTACTATTATACTCTGGAAAACTCTTCTCATGTGAAAATATATAAAACGGTATCAAGAGCAGCAATCCCTTTCCAAAAATATCATCCAAGGAATAAGTCTGCACCTTCATGATCGGTATGTCATACTGCACCGTTCCCCCCGGCGTGATAATCACATATCTCATTTTATCCGGAGTCTTTTTATAAGTGCGCAGATACAGTACCGCCGTATTGGGGAAAGTCACCGTCAAGGTTTCCTCTGTCACTTCCCCCTCATCAAGGGCTATTTGGGCATCGTACTCGAATAACCTTACCGTGATCCTTCCGTCCGGCAGGCTGCTTTCACATTCAATATGATATTTCTTCGCTACCTGCCCATAAACAGTAAAATTCGTGTCTGTGATCCGTTCCTTGTCTGCCTCATCCTGCTGGGCCAAAAAATGTTCATTTGGAAACAAGCGGATTTCTTCGTCCCCTGTATACCCTTCGTCGAAAATCTCATTGATCACCGGAAGAATCAGCTTTCGGCAATCGTTCAGGATTGTCCGAAACGCTCCGTCGTATACATTTCCCATACTTCTGTCCTTTCCCTGTTCATAGTTTTATCATATCATCTTTTTTCTGTAAGCTCAAGGCCACATCCAATCATCTTCGGCACAATATTGGCACAATCCCGCCCTTTTCCTCAAAATTCAAACTTGCTATACTGAATACAGGTATCATAACCAAAAAGAATTTTTCAATACAAAAGACGATGATTCCCTCATGCATGAAAAATTTTTATTTTTATAAAAAGTTTATGCTTTTTTAATCTTTCAGGCGTTATTTTCGTCTCAAAATTTACAGTAATGGAGGTAAAGGGATTTGAACCAAAATTATTACAGATTATATTCCTTTTTTAAAGCCGTCCGGGGATGCTGGCACAACGCTATATTTATAACATGTGATCACCAGACTTGTCCCCACGGACGCCCTTCGCCCTGCGAAGGATTCCTGTTCACTGCAGATGCCGACGGTCTCCCCATCCTCTTTCCTGCAAAGACTCTGGAAAGGATCACGGGGGAATCGGTTGAATCAGAAGAATGCCGTGCCGTTATCGGAAAGCAGACCTTTGAAGCTGTCTATTCCCTCTATATCGAATGGCATGTGACAATTTCCGGCGACTGTTCACTCCGTCAGCTCTGCCAAACCATTCACTTGTAAAGGAGAACTTTTATGAACCTCACAACTTTCTATACTGCTGTCGGACGCCTCGAACAAAGAACAGACGGACAGGGCCGCCGTTATCCCGTTGTCATACGCCGTAACAAAGAGTATGTCCTCGATTTACAGGAAATGATCATCTGGAACAGTCTCAACTGGCGTATTGCGCAGATGGAGGAAATCGGCACTCTTTATATATCAACCACGGAAAATTTTTCTTATATCTCTGACCGCTCCTGGTACGACTGCGTAAAACGCTTAACGGTACGCGGACTTCTGGCTGACGGTATCGGCGACACGGAATATGACGCTCTCTATAATCTTCTCTCCACCCTGTACATCATCCCTGCAAATATGACCTTGCGCCAGCGGGCCGCAACGCTCCTAAAGCTGGTGCTGCTCGGCCACATATCATTATCTGCCGCAAAGAGAATTTTACGCAAAGATAAGCGTACAGGATACGAACAGACGATCATGGAACTCTCCGGGCAGGCGCTGCTCTCCACCGCCGAGATCATTAAGTGTGCGGAAATGGGTATCCGGCAGTTACCCGACGAAAACAGTATTCTTGACGGAGTTTACAGTGACCCTTACACTACCAGCGACAACATCCACTTCCTGGTCCGCTGTTCTCCCCTCAACCGTCCAATCACTCTGACCGTGGCCAGTCTTTATCTGCGCAGACAAATTATATTTGATCAGATATAAACGTGGTTTCCCGGAATATTATCCATATTATTTGCAGCAACACAATATATAGTATTTTATAGTTGACTTTTTCTATATGTAGTGTTATATTAACCTTGTAATTGATTTTTGTGCATATCTGCAAAAAAGAGCAAAGTCAGATTTTTGCATTGCACACGTTGTTGAATTTGTATTCTAGTGTCAATGATATCCTTATGCCCTCACGGGCAGGATTCCCATTGGCACTTTTTTTATAGATATCAAAGCCATTGGCAGAAAGGAGTGTTTATGAGAAACCGTATCGGTTTTTCAGAATGAATCTGGAGACTGATACGGTTTCTTTTTGTTTGCGATCAGTCCCCTCCAAATCAACAAGAAAGGTGAATATCATGAATTATAACGCCCCCTGGAGCAACCTCAAAAATGCCGCCATAGCCATCACGATGGCCCCGGTCTGTGTATCATGGCCGATATTGGTCTTTCTGTGTGGAATGGCACTTCTATTTCTTTTGACTGCGGCAATTTTCCGGTGTACCCATGCGGCACACGGCAAACTTCTCAAACGCTTCTGCCGGTCGAAAGAAATACCTCCGTCAAAAATTGCTGCTTCTGTCTCATCTTTTCAGCATACTGAAACAGAAAATGACACAGCAAAGCTCCTCTTACTGCGCCATGTCAATCATCGTATTTCCTCTTATCTCAAAATGGCATGGCCCGACGCAAAATGGGAATGGTGTACCAACGAGCCGGAAGCTTTGGCTTTGACAGGCGGAATCGGACGAATCCGAATTTGGGGGATTCCGGATTTCGACTATGCGGACATTCTTGTGGACAGGCAGGCAAACATCACCTGTGACCTCATAAAACCAGTTCCGCTTGCCGTTAAACCTGCGGAGACACCTCAGCAGAAGGAACCGGCCCCTGAAAAAAAGTCGGCAAACCCACAAATCTGGTATGAGCTTCAAGGCCGCAAAATTTTGGAGCCCCTTGTAACGGACTTAAATTCCCGTGGTTACAACCAGTTAATGCTCGGTGAAGACGGTTCTGCATATGTGGAGGAAGGTGGAAAAAAGGTGACAAAGGGACACTTCGATCACTTTCCTAAAAAATCCAGCTGGCCCAGGCTGGTACAGGTCCTTGAAGGTAACGGCCTGGCCGCAAAAGTCACCACAAATGACATTTTAATTTCCTGGTAAACCCGGATTTTAGAAAAAGAAAGGAGGCACCCTTAATGAAAGAAGGACTTTCTCTGAAGGAAATGGCCGAAGAGATCACTCGGCAAAACGCTTTAAAGGAAGACTATCTGGTGGACACCAGAAGTCTCCGCATGGAGCCTTGTGATTCTCAGGTCTATCTCCACATGTTTGACGGAGATACGGAACCGGTGGAACCCATGCAGGTCAACTCCATCGCACATAGGCAGTTCGGCGCCCAATTAAAAATTCCGGCTCCCTATTATGACCGGATGCTTTCGGAAAAACCGGAACTCCTGGCTGCAAATGTCAATACCTGGCTCCGGCACTCCCCGTCCAAACGGCTTCTGCGCACCATGGGAGGCACCGCAAGGGCATTCTTAAGCAACCGTTACCGGCGGATCGACAACATGGAGATCGCACAGGCTGTCCTGCCCATTATCGGGCAGATGGAGGACGCCAGGTTTGAAAGCTGCCAGATCACGGACAGCCGGATGTATCTCAAAGTGGTCAATCCCCGCCTTGAAGCAGAGGTTGTACCTGGAGACATTGTGCAAGCCGGCGTCATCATCTCCAACAGCGAGACTGGCATGGGGGCCGTCAATATCCAGCCTCTTGTCTATCGTCTGGTGTGCAAAAACGGTCTGATCGTCAATGACGCACAGACCCGCCGTAACCATGTGGGGCGGGTCAATGACGTAGAGGAAAACTTCCAGCTCTACTCGGAAAGAACACTGGCTGCGGATGACCAAGCTTTTATCCTGAAAATCCAGGATACCGTCAGGGCCGCCGTGGAAGAGGCTCGTTTTTCCCAGGTGGTCGGCCTGATGCAAAACGCCACCCAGGCAAAAATGAATACCAAGGATGTCCCCGGCATAGTCAAGCTGGCCAGCCGGGAATTTCATATCACAGAAAATGAAGGAGAAGGGATTCTCCAACATCTGATCGAAGGAAATGACCTCACTTTGTACGGGCTCTCCAATGCGGTTACCCGGCACAGCCAGGATGTAGAGAATTATGACAGGGCAACACAACTGGAAAGTATCGGCTACAATATCCTTTCCATGCCGTCCCATCAGTGGAACCGGATCAATCAGGCAGCCGCCTGACCTCATCTCTATACCACAATTTTAATACAGGAGGAAATGAAATGAATAACCAGAACACCAATTTAGCAGAACCGAAAAAATTCATTCTTCCGGCCGACATGCCGGAAGGAGATTTCACCCAGGAAGAACTGGCGGAGGATATGGAAGGCCTGCAGATGAGCTTCCCGCGGATCAAGATTCCGTCCGGCGGCACACTGCAGTTTGAACTCCCGTCTGACGATCCGGAAAACCCGGATTACGAAAAAAATCTGGTCGGCGTCATTCTGTTTCATCACCCCAACAATGCTTACTGGCCGGAAGGACGTGAGTATGATGACAATACGGCTCCTTTTTGTTCCTCTGTAGATGGAAAACAGGGAATCGGAGAGCCTGGGGGCATCTGCGCCTCCTGCGCATTGAACGAATTTGGCTCCGCCGCTGAAGGAGCCGGCAAAGCCTGTAAAAATATGCGTGTGCTTTATCTGCTCCGCAGCGGTGACTTTATGCCGTTACAAGTAACCCTGCCGCCCACCAGCTTAAAGCCGTTTCGCGAGTTCATGAATCAGTCCTTCTTACTCCGCCGCCGTACTTCCTATGGCAGCGTGATACA
>CATJIW010000227.1 GCA_949740745.1 uncultured Lachnospiraceae bacterium
AGAATCACGGCTGTGTGGTGGATGAAAGGTCTCTGGACGAGTCGGTGGCCCGTCCGGCCTTTGTCAACGTCAACGACGGCACCAACGAGGGCCTTTCTTATGTGGGCAGGAATCTGTTTACGGTCCAGTTCCACCCGGAGGCATGTCCGGGGCCGGGGGACTCGGCGTTTCTGTTTGACCGTTTTTTAGAAATGATGGAGGTGAGGAAGCATGCCAAGGAATCCTGAAATTAAAAAAGTTCTGGTGATCGGCTCCGGCCCCATCGTCATCGGTCAGGCGGCGGAGTTTGACTATGCGGGCACCCAGGCGTGCCGTTCGTTAAAGGAAGAGGGCGTCGAGGTGGTACTTTTAAATTCCAATCCGGCCACCATTATGACGGATCGGGACATTGCCGACGAGGTTTACATTGAACCTCTGACGGCGGAGGTTCTGGAGCAGCTCATTGAGGCAGAGAGGCCCGACAGCGTCCTTCCCACTCTGGGAGGGCAGGCGGGGCTCAACCTGGCCATGGAGCTTGCGGACTCCGGCTTTCTGGAGAGTCATAAGGTGAGGCTTATCGGCACCACGCCGGAGACTATCAGAAAGGCGGAGGACCGGCAGGAATTTAAGGATACCATGGAGAAGATCGGGGAGCCCTGCGCAGCCTCTCTGGTGGTTCGTGACGTGGAGGCGGGAGTGGCCTTTGCGGGCGAGATCGGTTACCCGGTGGTATTAAGACCGGCTTATACCCTGGGCGGAAGCGGCGGCGGCATTGCGAAGGACGAGGAGGAGCTGGTGGAAATCCTTCAGAACGGCCTCAGGCTTTCCCGCGTGGGGGAGGTGCTGGTGGAGCGGTGCATCGCCGGCTGGAAGGAGATCGAATACGAGGTAATGCGGGACGGGAGGGGCAACGTGATCACCGTCTGCAATATGGAGAATGTCGATCCGGTGGGGGTGCATACGGGGGACAGCATCGTGGTGGCGCCCTCCCAGACTCTGGGCGACAAGGAATACCAGATGCTTCGGAGCGCGGCCTTAAATATCATCGACGAGCTCCGGATCACCGGCGGCTGCAATGTCCAGTATGCCTTAAATCCCAGAAGCTTTGAGTACTGTGTCATCGAGGTGAACCCCAGGGTAAGCCGTTCCTCGGCCCTGGCTTCCAAGGCTACCGGCTATCCCATCGCCAGGGTGGCGGCGAAGATTGCCCTGGGCTATACCCTGGATGAGATTCCGAACGCCATTACGGGAAAGACCTTTGCCAGCTTCGAGCCCATGCTGGATTACTGTGTGGTGAAGCTTCCCCGTCTGCCCTTTGACAAGTTTATCAGCGCCAAGCGGACGCTGACCACCCAGATGAAGGCCACCGGGGAGGTCATGGGCATCTGTACCAGCTTTGAGGGGGCCCTGATGAAGGCCGTCCGCTCGCTGGAGCAGCATGCGGACAGTCTCCGCTCTGTTGATTTTTCGGACAGGACGGAGGAGGAGCTTGTGGAGCGGCTTCACCGGGTGGACGATCAGAGGCTTTACGTGATCGCCGAGGCGCTCCGAAAGGGGATTTCCTATGATGTGATCCATGAGATCACCAGGATCGACCGGTGGTTCATTGACAAGATCGCCCTGATCACGGAGATGGAGCGGCGCCTGGAGACGGAGCCACTTACGGAAGAGCTTTTGGCGGAAGCAAAGCGGATGGAGTTTCCGGATGCCCTGATCGGCCGTCTGACCGGAAGGGCGGAGCGGGAGATCAAATATCTGCGGGACAAGTACGGCCTTCATGCGGCCTTCAAGATGGTGGACACCTGTGCGGCGGAATTTGCGGCGGAGACTCCGTATTATTATTCCTGCTTTGGGAGCGAGAACGAGGCGGCGGGGGAGAAGACCAGGAAGAAGGTGCTGGTCCTTGGCTCCGGTCCCATCCGAATCGGCCAGGGAATCGAGTTTGACTTCTGTTCCGTCCACAGCACCTGGGCCTTCCGCGAGGCCGGCTATGAGACCATTATCATCAACAACAATCCGGAGACGGTCAGCACGGATTTTGATATTGCCGACAAGCTGTATTTCGAGCCGCTCACGCCGGAGGACGTGGAAAATGTGGTGGAGCTTGAGAAGCCTGACGGTGCCGTGGTCCAGTTCGGCGGGCAGACAGCCATCAAGCTGACGGAGGCTCTCCTTAAGATGGGTGTTCCCATTTTCGGAACCTCGGCCA
>CATJIW010000228.1 GCA_949740745.1 uncultured Lachnospiraceae bacterium
TTCGGACCATGGATCTTGGCGCCGACAAACAGGCCGGGTACCTTCATCTTGGAAAAGAGGAAAATCCGGCCCTGGGCTATCGGGCGATCCGCATCTGCTTAAAACGGCCGGAAATTTTCAAGACGCAGCTGCGGGCGTTATTCCGGGCGGCCGTATTCGGAAATCTTTCTGTCATGTATCCGATGATTATCTCGGAAGCGGAGGTCCGGGAGATCTTCCGGCTGGCGAAGGAGGTCTGCGGGGGGCTTGACGAGGCGGGGATTCCTTATAAATATCCGGAGCAGGGCATTATGATCGAGACTCCGGCTGCCGTCATGATCAGCGACCGGCTGGCGGGGCTTGTGGATTTTTTCAGCATCGGCACCAATGACCTGACTCAGTATGCGCTGGCCGCGGACCGGCAGAATGAGAGGCTGGATGATTTTTATGATCCGCATCATCCGGCAGTTCTGCGGATGATACGGATGGTGACAGAAAGCGCCCGCCGGCACGGGATACGGGTCGGGATCTGCGGGGAGCTGGGAGCGGATTCGGCGCTCACCGGGGAATTTGTCCGCATGGGCATCGACGAGCTTTCCGTGCCGCCCTCTATGGTGTTAAGGATCCGGAAAAAGGTCCGGGAGACAGATGCTTCCAGATAGAAAAAGAGAGTTGAAGAAGAACAGAAAAGGAGTGCTCTGACGAATGCAGGATAATAAGGGCAGGGAAGGCTTAGGCGGGGCGTGCGGGCCCTTTGCGGCGTACGAGAAAGAATACCGGGACCGGTTTTTGAAGCATTATGACGAACTGAAATGGCTTTACTGTGAGCTGTACGAGAACCGCAGTGACGCTTTTGACGCACTCTGCGGCATTATGTACCGGTATTACCGGGAAAGAAAAACGGATTTGAAACGGATTGACGGGGAGCGTCTTGAGAGGCCGGACTGGTATAAGGGAAACCGGCTGGCAGGCATGATGCTCTATGTGGATGCCTTTGCGGGGAATCTGGAGGGCGTCCGGAGGAAGCTGGATTATATTGAGGAGTGCGGGGTTAATTATCTCCACCTTATGCCCTTTTTGGATTCTCCTGAGAAGGACAACGACGGGGGGTATGCCGTGTCGGACTTCCGAAAGGTGAAGCCTTCCCTTGGGACTATGGAACAGCTGTCCCGGCTGGCCGACGACTGCAGAGAGCGGGGGATCAGCCTCTGTATGGATTTTGTCATGAACCACACGTCCATGGAGCATGAATGGGCGAGGCGGGCCAGGCAGGGGGAGAAGGAGTATCAGGACCGGTATTATTTTTACGACGACTACGGAATCCCGGCGGAGTTTGAAAAGACGGTCCCCCAGGTGTTCCCGACCACGGCTCCCGGCAATTTTACCTGGCTTCCCGATCTGGGGAAATTTGTCATGACCTCGTTTTACCCCTATCAGTGGGATCTGAATTACTGGAACCCGGCGGTTTTAAACGACATGATCGACAATGTTCTTAATCTGATCAATAAAGGCATTGACGTGATCCGGATTGATGCGGTTCCTTATATCTGGAAACAGCTTGGGACCAACTGCCGGAACCTGCCCCAGGTCCACAGCATCGTTCGGATGATGCGGATGATCTGTGAGATCGTCTGCCCCGGCGTGCTGCTTCTGGGAGAAGTAGTTATGGCGCCGGACAAGGTGGCGCCTTATTTCGGAACGGTGGAAAAGCCGGAGTGTCATATGCTCTACAACGTGACGACCATGGCGTCCACCTGGAGCTCGGTGGCGGCCCGGGACGCCAGGCTCCTGAAGCGGCAGATGGATATTTTGAGCCGGCTTCCCAGGGAGTACGTGTTCCTCAATTATCTGCGGTGCCATGACGACATAGGCTGGGGCCTTGATTATCCCTGGCTGGCGGCCCTGGGCATGGGCGAGGTGAGCCACAAGAAGTATCTCAACGATTTCTTTACGGGAGGCGTTCCGGATTCCTTTGCGAGAGGCGAGCTGTATAATTCGGATCCGGCTTCCGGAGACGCAAGGCTCTGCGGGACGACGGCTTCTCTGTGCGGCATTGAGAAGGCGGCGGCAGAGCAGGACGAAGCGGCCCTTTCCCGGGCTGTCAGCCTGGATTTGATGCTCCATGCCTATATGTTCACCCAGTCGGGGATTCCGGTGATCTACAGCGGGGACGAGATCGGCCAGGAGAATGATTATTCTTATCATGAGGATCCGGTGCGGAAGGAGGATTCCCGGTATCTGCACCGGGGGAGGTTCCGCTGGGATCTGGAGAGGCGGCGGAAGGAAAAAGGCAGTGTCCAGGCGAGGATTTTCGACGGGATCGGCCGGCTTGAGGAGATTCGGGGCCGTCATCCGGTGTTTGAGTCGGATGCGGACGTGTGGACGGCAGAGACCTGGGAAAATGCTGTCCTCTGCGTGATCCGCGTCAAGGGGGACGAGAAGCTGGTGGCCCTGTTTAATTTCAGTGAGTGGGATAAGACCGCCTGGATCAATGAGGATGACGGCGAGTATGTGGATCTGCTCTCCGGAAGGATCATGGAGGCGAAGGGCGTGAACCTTCCCGGCTACGGGGCCTGCTGGCTGTTTCAGAAGGCGGGAGAGCCGGAAGAAGAGCCGGGGAGCAGGCAGAAGGAAACACAGAGGGAAGCGCAGAAGAATATGCTGAGAGAAGAATGTGAAAAGAAGGCCGTATGCAGTACGATTGCCTGATTGTTGACGATGAAAAGCTGCTGGCGGACAGCACGGCAGAATATTTTAATCTGTTCGGCGTGAAGACTGCCGTATGCAGCGGAGCCTCGGAGTGCAGGCGCTTTCTGGAGGAGCATACGGCGGGGCTTCTTCTTTTGGACATTAACCTGGACGACGGAAGCGGGTTTGAGCTCTGCCGCAGCCTGAGGGAACGGACGGAGATTCCCATTCTCTTTGTCTCGGCCAGGACCAGCGACGACGACCAGATCATGGCCTTCCACATCGGGGGCGACGACTATGTGCAGAAGCCTTATTCTCTGGGGGTTCTGCTTGCGAAGGTGAAGGCGGTGCTTAAGCGGTTTAAGCCGGAAGAGGCGGCCGGGTATTCGGACGGCTGGCTTTTCATTGATGTGCCGGGAAGGCGGGTGGAGGCCGGCGGGCGGCCTGTGAAGCTGACGGCCAGGGAGTTTAAGCTCCTTGCCTGCCTGGTGGAGGCGGCCGGCCGGGTGGTTTCCAAGCAGGAGCTGTTTGAAAAGGTCTGGGAGGACCGGTTCACCGGGGACGGGACGCTGAATGTCCATATCCGGAAGATACGGGAAGCCATCGAGCCGGATCCGGGGAAGCCGGAATATGTCCGGACGATCTGGGGAGAGGGATATCAGTTTGTAAAGCGGGACGACGGACAGGCGTGAGGGGCCTGTCCGTTTTGTAATGGGAGGCCGGCGGGAAACGGGACGGTTCTTCCTGGAAGGAGGAAAGCATGAATAAGCGAGGGCTTTTGATCAGTCTGTGCCTGCTTTTGGCCGTGGGTGCGGCTGTCTTTTGGAGTGCGGCGTTTTCCGGGGAGGATATGGAGCAGGATGCGGTCGCAGTGAATGAAATCCTTTGGACGGTGCAGGAGAGCTGGGAGGGGCGGGCAGAAGAAAGGGCGGACGCAGACGGGAGCGGGGCGGAAGACGTCCGGAATCCTGAGGATTTTCGCAGGGAAGCGGACGGCCCGGATTATGTGGTGCTGGATCTGGACGGGGCAGTCCTGTTTCGGACGAGGCCGGGGCTGAGTGAAAGCATTCATGAAGCAGTCTGTCACAGGGACACCATCCTGGACGTAAAGGCGGACGGAGAGACGGTGGGAAAGCTGATTGTTTATAATGACGGCGGAAGCCTTCTGCAGGCCAAGCGGAGGCGGGAGACGGCTCTTCTGGCGGCGGCCCTGCTGGCCTCATTCGGAGTCTGCACCGGATATTTTCTCTATCTGGAACGGCGGGTAACAGGGCCTTTCCGGAGGCTTGAGAGGTTTGCGGAACGGGTCGCAGGCGGCAATCTGGACGTTCCTCTGGATATGGACCGGGCCAATTTGTTCGGAGCCTTCACGGAGGCCTTTGACCTGATGCGGTCAGAGCTTAAGGCGGCGAGGCTGGCGGAGGCTAAGGCGAATCAGGAGAAAAAAGAGCTGATCGCAAAGCTTTCCCATGACCTGCGCACGCCTGTGGCCAGCATTAAGGCTGCGGCGGAGGTGGGGGCGGCTCTCACGGATCCGGAGATGTTCTGCGGCGGCGGAAGGCGCAGCGGAGAAAGCCGGAGCCATGGCGCGCCGGGCCGGGGAGCCCTAGACCTGGAACGGGTCCGGGAAAATTACGTGCAGATCATCCGGAAGGCCGACCAGATCAATGGGCTGGTTACGAACCTGTTTACGGCGGCGCTGGAGGAGCTTCGCCGGCTTTCTGTCACGCCGGCGGATCTGGAGAGCAGCGTGCTGCCGGAGCTTCTGGAAAATGCGGATTATCTTCACAGGGCAAGGATCGGGAACATTCCGGCCTGTCTGATCCGGGCGGACAGGTTCCGCCTGCAGCAGGTCTTTGACAATCTTTTTTCGAATTCCTATAAATATGCCGGCACGGAGATTGCGGCAGAGGCGAGGCTGGAGCCGGGGTTTCTTGTGGTTGCCGTCGAGGATTTTGGGGAGGGCGTCGGGGAAGAGGAACTGCCGCTGCTTAAGGAAAAGTTTAAACGGGGAAGAAATGCTGAGGAGGTGCCCGGTGCCGGCCTGGGGCTTTATCTTTCTGACTATTTCATGAAGGAAATGGGAGGGGGGCTGGAGATCTCCAACGGGGAAAGGGGGCTTAAGGTGTCGGTGAGGCTTCGGATGTGCGGAAGATGACTATGTGTTTTCGGCGGCACATAGTCATCCTTGCGGGCAGAGAAGGTTATGCTGCGGGCGGCTTTAATTTCTGCATTTTTCACCATTTTTTTATGGCATGTTCGGATTTGGTTCAGGGATTTAAGGATCTGTTAAGGTTTTGATAAAGACATTTAAGGTTTGAACCGGTAGAATGGGGCTTGTGAAGGGAGGGTTTTTATGAAGGAAGTATTATTGAAAACGGAAAATTTGAGCAAGTCCTTTTCCAGCGGGGGGACGATGCAGCATGTGTTAAAAAACATTGACCTGGAGCTTTTCAGGGGAGATTTTACAGTGATCATGGGGGCCAGCGGCGCAGGCAAGTCCACCCTGCTTTATGCACTTTCCGGGATGGATGTGCCGACGCTTGGGACCATTGCCTTTGGAGACGAGGTCCTGTCGGAGAGAAGCAGCGATGCGCTGGCTGTTTTCAGGCGGAGGCACTGCGGCTTTGTCTTCCAGCAATCCTGTCTGATCGACGGGATGAGTGTTATGGACAACGTGCTGGCGGCGGGGCTTTTGGTCAGCAGGGACAAAAAGGCGCTTTTGCGGCGGGCGGAGGAGCTGTTTTTCAAGGTGGACATTCCGGAGGAAACCTGGAGGAAGTTTCCGGCACAGCTTTCCGGCGGGGAGGCGCAGAGGGCGGGCATTGTCCGGGCGCTGATCAATTCGCCTGAGATTTTGTTTGCCGACGAGCCGACGGGGGCCCTGAATTCACGGACGGGGTTAAGCGTGCTTGACACGCTGACGGCTTTTCACGGGCAGGGGCAGAGCGTGGTCATGGTGACTCACGACATGCGGTCTGCCAGAAGGGGAAACCGGATTTTGTATCTGAAGGATGGGACGGTCCTGGGGGAATGTGATCTGGGAGCCTATGTTCCCGAAGACGAGAAGCGTCACGAGAAGCTGAAGGGCTTCCTTGCGGAAATGGGGTGGTAGCATGGGAAAATGGATATTGATCGCACGCTCGAATTTCCGCAGGGCCAGGGGACAGACGGCGGCCATCGCCCTGCTGGTCCTTCTGGCAGCGTTTATGCTGAACCTGTGGCTGATGCTTTCCATGGATTATAAGCAGAATTTTGACCGTTATCACGATAAGCTCCATGCGGAGCATGTGACCCTTGCCCTGAATGACGGCCGTGACGCAGGGGTGCGGGAGTTTCTTTCGGAGACGCTGGAGGGGGATGGACGGACAGAGCAGTTTTGCATGGACGACGTCTTTTTCATGGTTGGCTCCTTCCCGTATCACGACGGCGAGGTCAATACGGAATTTATTATTCTGGACAGGGAGACGGCGTCAGGCCGGCCGGTGGGGGCCGTGGAGTTTTTGGGGGAGGACGACCGGTACCAAAGCGGCATTTACCTGCCTGTGCTTTACCGGTCGGACCGGCGGATCGCAGCAGGGGAAACCATCGAGCTCACCATCGGCAGTCAGGTGAAAAGGTATACGGTGTGCGGCTTTTTAAACAGCGTCATGACCGGCTCCCATAATTGCTCCATGAGTGCGCTGGTGCTGACCGGGGATAAGTATGAGGAGCTGGAGCGGGAGGGGGAGCTGATCCCGTCCACGCTGGTTTCCATACGGATCGGCGACAAGGGAGAGAGCCAGAAGTTTGAGGCGGATTTAAAGGAGGCGGTGTCGGCCCGGTACCCCGGAGTCCGGACGCAGAGCAATTCGTATACGCTTGTTTCTTCGTCCCGTTATATTTCTCAGATGATCTGCTCCGGCATCATGAGCGTTATGGCGTTTTTTGTGACGATGATCGCGCTGGTGGTGATCGCCTCCAACGTGATCCACTATATTCAGGGCAATATGAAAAACCTGGGGGCCTTAAAGGCGGTCGGATATGAGAGCCGGCAGATCGTGGGCGCATTGCTGTTTCAGTTTTCGGGCACCGCCCTGGCGTCGGCCCTCTTCGGGATCGGTCTTTCCTACTGCCTGTTTCCGGCGGTCAATGACATGATGATTTCCCAGACAGGAATCCCCTACCAGGTCCGTTTTCTGCCGCTGCCGTTTTTCCTGACTCTTTTTGTCACCGTCGGGACGGTCTTTCTTACGGTGTGGCTTTCGACCCGCAGGATTCGGAGGATTGAGCCGATCACGGCGCTGAGGGAGGGGATTCGGACCCACAGCTTCCGGAAGAACCGCATTCCCCTGGACAAAACCAGGCTTTCCGTCAGCCCGGCCCTCTCTTTAAAGACGACTCTTTCCGGGATGAAGCAGAATGTGACCCTGTGCATTACCATGCTGGTGCTGTCGCTGGTGGTGGTCTTTTCCGGCCTGATGGTGGAAAATGTCATTATGGACATGGAGCCTTTTGTCAATATGATTGTGGGGGAGACGGCGGATTCCTGCATCAATATAAAAGCGGGGGCGGAGGAGGAATTTCTGCGGCGGATGCGGGCGGACGAGAGGGTGGAGAAGGTCTACCTTTATAACAGCGCCAATGCGCTTCCCGTGGACGGAATCGGCCTGATGGCGACCATGACGGATGATTTTCGGGACGTAAACAACCAGGACATGTGCATCGAGGGCCGTTACCCCAAATATGACAATGAGATCGCCGTTGCCGCCAAATATGCCGGGGAGAAAGGGCTTCATGTGGGAGACGAGATTCTTATGACGGCGGAGGGCGGGAGGGAGACCTACCTGATCTGCGGCCTGACGCAGATGTCCAACAATCTGGGACGGGACTGCCTCTTTACCCGGAGCGGCTATGAGCGGATGAGCACTCTTGAGAATCTCAGCTTTTACCTTAATCTGGCTGAGGGAGAGGACGTGGAGGCTTTTCAGGAGGAGGCGGGGGAGTGGCTTGAGGAGGACATGAATGCGGCGATTAACATTCAGGACGTGCTGGAGGGAACGGGCCGGGTGTATATTTCCCTGATGGCCGTACTGGTGGCCGCTATCCTGGCGCTCAGTATCGTGATCATCCTCTTCGTCCTGTATCTGCTGGTGCGTGCCATGCTGGACCGGAAGAAGCGGGAGTACGGAATTTTAAAGGCCCTGGGCTTTACCACCGGGCAGCTGGTACTGCAGACGGCCTTGAGCTTTATGCCTGCCGTGGTTCTTTCCATGGCGGCGGGGCTGATTTTCAGCGTATGGACGATCAATCCGCTGACAGCGTTGTTCCTCCGCGGGATTGGGATCGTGAAATGCACCTTCACGGTGCCTCTGGGCTTCGTGGCGGCGGCCGGAGCGGCCCTGTGCCTGCTGGCCTTTGCCATTGCCTGCCTGCTGTCTCTGAAAATCCGGAAGATTGCTCCCAGGGAGCTGTTCGCCGGGGAATGAGCAGACTGCTCCTGCAATTTGGCCTTTCCTCATTCTGCACATTTTTCTTTCCACCGATGGGATTCGGTGCTACAATAAAAGCTGACTGTTTTAATAGACAGGCAGCTGCCTGTTAATAAGGAAAGTGAAGGGGGAAGAACATGGGATTACCGGAGAACAGCGGACTCTGCCTGCATGCAAAATGGCCGGCCGGCCGCCTCAATCTGATCAGCGACGTGCCGGGGGTGACAGTCGGAAATGTGACCATCAACGAGGGAGACGCCCACACCGGAGTGACGGCGGTCCTTCCTCATGGGGGGAATCTGTTTCGGGAAAAGGTGATGGCAGGCGTTTCTGTGATCAACGGATTCGGAAAAAGTGCCGGCCTGCTTCAGATCAGGGAGCTTGGGACCATCGAGACGCCGATCCTGCTGACCAATACTCTGAGCACGGGGACGGCCTGGACGGCTCTCGCCCGGTATATGCTGGAGCAGAATGAGGATATCGGCGTGACCACCGGGACGGTGAACTGCGTGGTTACAGAATGCAACGACGGAAGGCTCAATGACATCCGGGGGATGCATGTGCAGGAATCGCATGTGCGGGAGGCCCTCGCATGTGTGGGGGAGGAATTTGAGGAAGGGGCCGTCGGCGGCGGGACAGGTATGGTCTGCCTGGGGCTGAAGGGCGGGATCGGTTCGGCTTCCCGCATGGTGCGTGCGGACGGAGAGGACTTCGCCGTGGGGGCCCTGGTCATGACCAATTTCGGGGAGCCGGGAAACCTGGTGATCGGCGGCAGGCATTATGATACGGGAATCTGCCGGGAGGCGGAAAAGAAGGACAGGGGCTCGGTTATCATCCTGATTGCCACAGACCTTCCGTTAAATGAGAGACAGCTGGAGCGGGTGGCGAAGCGGTCGATGATCGCCCTGGGCCGGGTAGGTTCCTTTTGCGGAAACGGGAGCGGCGACATTGCCATTGCCTTTTCCACGGCCAACCGGCTCTGCCATTACGGCAGCAGGGACGTGATTCCGGTGCGGATGTTCTATGACGAGCATATTGACCGGGTATTTGAGGCGGCGGTGGAAGCGGTGGAGGAGGCGGTCATAAGCTCCCTTTATCATGCTGATACCATGACTGGAATTCGTGGCAATACCTATATGGGACTGAAGGAATTTCTTGAAAAATATGATTTATGAAAAAGAAAAGGAGGGTGCAATGGAAGCGAAAACTTATTTTATCAGCGCCGATATGGAGGGGGTCACCGACGTGACCGCCTGGTGTGAGACGGAGAAGGGCGAGGACGGGTACGGGGAGGCCCAGATTCAGATGAGCAGGGAGGTGGCGGCCGCCTGCGAGGCGGTCCTGGAGGCGGGCTGTCAGGTGGGGGTCCGGGACGGGCATGGGAGCGCAAGGAACATTCTTCACGGGCTTTTGCCAAGGGGCGCAAGGCTGATGCGGGGCTGGGCCTGTCATCCTGGCTCCATGGCGGCCGGAATCAGTGAAAAATACGCCGGCGCCCTGTACGTCGGCTATCATGCCCCGGCGGGGAGTGACGGGAGCCCGCTGGCCCACACCATGGACAAAAACGAGATTCAGTGGGTGAGGATCAACGGGAAGCTGGCTTCAGAGTTCACCCTGAATTCCATGTATGCGGCGCAGATGGGGGTGCCGTCGATTTTTATCAGCGGGGACGAGGCCGTCTGCCGCCTGGCGAAGGAGGAGATTCCGCAGATCGGGACCGTCGCCGTAAAGGAGTGCCGGGGCAATTCTACGTTTAACATCCATCCGGAGGAGGCACTTGAGCGGATCAGAGCGGGCGTGGCAGCAGCGCTGGAGAGGGAGGTGCCGGTCCGGGAGGTGCCTTCGGAGCTTGTGCTGGAGGTGAGCCTTCTGCGCCATCAGACCCTTCGGGCGGCCCTGGCCCATCCGGGCATTCAGCAGGTGGGGGAGAGTGTTGTCCGGTATACGGCCCGTTCGCCGAGGGAGCTGAACGTGGTGCTGGGGTATGTGATTGGGTAGAAGGCCGTTTTTATGAAGGAAGCAAAGGCGGCCGGTCCGGGTTTTCTGAAAAAAACATAAACTCGTTGCCTTTTCCTGCCGGTTGATGTTAGAATGGAAAAGGCGCATATGCCGGGAAGGCGGTAGAATTTTGGAAGAAAAGAAAACGGAAAACAGAGACGGGCTTTTGGATGACGTGACGGAAGCGGCGGAAGAGACTGCGGCGGAGGAAAAGGAAGAGCGGCGGGGTCTTTTCGGCGCAAAGAAGAGGGAGCGGAACGAAAAAGCCATTACGATCATTTATGCGGTGGCAGGGGTTTACCTTCTTTATACGGCCTATATGACGGCCAGGGAGCTGATCGAGGGCAAGGTAGAGCCGGGCCGGGATACGGTGATCAGCATTGCGTTTACGGTGATCTTTGCGGTGGCGGCTGTTTGGATTCTGATCTCAAGCTGGCGTCTTCATACGCTGCTGAAGGCGAAGGAAAAGGAAGAGGCAGAAAAGCTGGCGGCCGAGCTGGCCGAGCGGGGCGAGACTCCGGAGGAGCCGGCAAAGGGCGGACTTCTGGGCGGCATCCTTACGCCGCCCCGGCAGTCGTCGGTGGCCTCCAGGGCGGCGGTCTATTATAATCCGGCCGACGAGGACGAGGACGGCGAAGGCGGGGATGAGGCAGAAGCGGAAAGGCCGGAGGCTGCGCCGGAAGCCGGAGATGAGGCGGAAGGGGAAGAGCCGGAAGCCGGGGACGGGGCGGAAGAGAAGGCCCCGGATGAGGCGGCGGAACGTACAGAATAGGCAGACAAGGTCCCGGACCATGCAAAAAGGCGTGGTCCGGGACGTTTTTTGGAATTTTTAAGATATTGACCAGGCGGCTTCTGCGGTTCTGGGGCCTGCCAGGGCCCTGCCGCAAAATAACATTTGATTTCTTCCGGCGGATATTATATTATAAGAGAATGCAGGGATACGGAAAGGAGCAGGTGATATGGCGAAGAACGTAATTTCTGACGAGACGATTGAGTATGTCGGCATTCTGGCCAAGCTGGAGTTATCCGGGGAGGAGAAAGAGCGGGCCAAGGCGGATATGGCCGGCATGCTGGATTATATTGACAGGCTGAATGAGCTGGACACGACAGGGGTGGAGCCCATGTCCCACGTGTTTCCGGTGCATAATGTGTTCCGGGAGGACGTGGTGGAAAACGGCGATGACCGGGAGAATATGCTGGCCAATGCGCCGGAGCAGAAGGACGGCTGTTACAGAGTGCCGAAGACGGTAGAATAGATCGAAGGGACGGAGGCGATGCCGCGGGAAGGGCGGCGGAGGCGCCGGTTTGCATCGCATATAAGGAGGTAATGCCGTGAATTTGATGAGTCTGACAGCCGCAGAGCTGGGGAAAAAGATAAAGGCCAAAGAGGTTTCCGTGAGGGAAGCGGCAGAATGCTCCCTGGCGGCGATCCGGGAGCGGGAGGCGGACGTCCACAGCTTTGTGACGGTGGTGGACGAGGAGGCGGTCCTTTTGCGGGCCGACGAGGTGCAGAAGCAGATTGCGGAGGGAGAGCTTCAGAGCCCTCTGGCCGGGGTTCCGGTGGCAGTCAAGGACAATATGTGTACGAAGGGGCTTCTGACCACCTGCAGCTCTAAAATTTTGGGGAATTTTAAGCCTGCCTACACGGCGGAGGCGGTTCTTAATCTGGAACGGGCCGGGGCCGTCATCGTGGGCAAGGCCAATATGGATGAATTTGCCATGGGAAGCACCACGGAGACGTCGTATTTCGGCGTGACGAGAAATCCATGGAACCTGAACCATGTGCCGGGCGGGTCTTCCGGCGGTTCCTGTGCGGCCGTGGCGGCGGAGGAATGCTCTTATGCGCTGGGGTCGGATACGGGCGGCTCCATCAGACAGCCCAGCTCCTTCTGCGGCGTGACGGGGATCAAGCCCACCTATGGGACGGTGTCCCGCTATGGGCTGATTGCCTACGGCTCTTCCCTGGATCAGATCGGGCCGGTGGCAAAGGACGTGACCGACTGCGCCGTGATTTTGGAGGCCGTCGCTTCCCACGACAGGAAGGACAGCACCAGCGTGGCGAGGGAGGATTACCGGTTTACGGAAGCCCTTCGGGACGATGTTGCGGGAATGAGGATCGGGATTCCGGGAGATTATTTTGGAAAAGGCCTGGACGGAGAGGTAAGGGAGGCCGTTCTGAGGGCGGCGAAGGTTCTGGAGGATAAGGGGGCCGTCGTCGAGGAATTTGACTTAAGCCTGGTGGAATACGCCATTCCGGCATATTACGTGATCGCTTCCGCCGAGGCCAGCTCCAACCTGGCCCGGTTTGACGGAGTGAAGTATGCCTACCGGAGTGAGGAGTTTGCGGGGCTTCATCAGATGTACAAGAAAACCCGCTCCGAGGGCTTTGGGGCAGAGGTGAAGCGGCGGATCATGCTTGGCTCCTTTGTCCTAAGCAGCGGCTATTATGATGCATATTATCTGAAGGCCCTTCGGACCAAGGCTCTGATTAAGCGGGCATTCGACAGGGCTTTTGAGAAATATGACCTGATTCTGGGGCCGGTGGCGCCGACGACGGCGCCGAAGCTTGGGGAGAGCCTTGCCGACCCGATCAAAATGTATCTGGGCGATATTTATACCATTTCCGTGAATTTGGCGGGGCTTCCGGGGATCAGCGTTCCCTGTGGCCTGGATGGGAATGGGATGCCCATCGGCCTGCAGCTCATCGGTGACTGCTTCCAGGAGAAGAA
>CATJIW010000229.1 GCA_949740745.1 uncultured Lachnospiraceae bacterium
CATATGATCGGATCGACGGAATCAACCTTTTAAAGCCCAGGGAGATCAAGGAATACCTGGATCAGTACGTGATCGGGCAGGACAGGGCCAAAAAGGTGCTTTCCGTGGCGGTATACAACCATTACAAACGGATCACGGCGCCGGACGATTCGGACGTGGAGGTCCAGAAGAGCAATATCCTGCTCCTGGGCCCCACCGGTTCCGGGAAGACCTTCCTTGCCCAGACCATGGCCAGGATTCTGAACGTGCCTTTCGCCATTGCCGACGCAACGGCTCTGACGGAGGCCGGCTACGTGGGCGAGGACGTGGAGAACATTCTGTTAAAGATCATCCAGGCGGCGGATTATGACATCAGCCGGGCGGAATACGGGATCATCTATATCGACGAGATCGACAAGATCACGAAGAAGTCGGAAAACGTGTCCATTACCAGGGACGTGTCCGGCGAGGGAGTGCAGCAGGCCCTTCTGAAGATCCTGGAGGGAACGGTGGCCAGCGTCCCGCCTCAGGGCGGCAGGAAGCATCCCCACCAGGAGATGTACCAGATCGACACCACCAACATCCTGTTCATCTGCGGCGGGGCCTTCGACGGGCTGGAGCAGATGATCGAGAGCAGGCTGGGAGCCGGCTCCATCGGCTTTGAGAACAATCTGAAGGATGCGAGCAGGCGGGAGATCAGCGAGCTTCTGGCCCAGGTGATGCCGCAGGATCTGGTTAAATTCGGGCTGATTCCGGAATTCATCGGCCGGGTCCCCATGGTGGAATCGCTGGAGCTTCTGGATAAGGAGGCGTTGATCCGTATCCTGACAGAGCCGAAGAATGCGATTGTCAAGCAGTATAAGAGGCTGTTTGATCTGGACGGCGTGGAGCTGGAGTTTTCCGACGATGCGCTTGAGACCATTGCGGAACAGGCAGTGGAGCGCAAAATCGGCGCCAGGGGCCTTCGGGCGATCCTGGAAAAGGTAATGACTGACATTATGTATGAAATTCCGTCTGACGAGAGCATCGGGCGCTGTCTGATCACCAGGGACGTGGTGAAGGGACTGGATCTGCCGAAGCTGACTTATCGGACTGCGGAAGTAAAGAAACGAAAGGGCGAAACGGCCTGAGATCTGGGGGCCCCGCAGATAATCTGCGGCGCCCCTAAACCTGTGTATGAGGAGGAGACAACATGACGATACCTGCAATCGCATTGAGAGGGTTATGCGTGCTGCCGAAAATGGTGGTGCATTTTGATGTCAGCAGGAAGAAGTCAATTGTGGCATTGGAAAAGGCCATGGTGAAGGACCAGAAGGTCTTTCTTGTGGCGCAGCGGTCCGTGCAGGACGAGGAGCCGGGGCGGGAGGAGCTTTATGAGATGGGGACCATCGGAAGCATCCGGCAGATTCTGAGACTGCCCGGAGGCATGGTAAGAGTCCTGACAGAGGGGCTTTTGCGCGCCAGGCTCTGTGAGCTTGCGGATGAGGACGGATATCTGCAGGCCGAGGTGGAGCCCTGTCCTGCGGAGCCGTTTCTGGAGTCGGACAGTGTGACCAGGGAGGCCATGTGCCGGGTCCTCAAGGAGCATGTGGAGGAATACGGCCAGGTCAATCCTTCTCTCAGCAGAGATACCATTGCCGAGCTTCTGGAGCTTGAAAGCCTGGAGGAGCTGCTGGACGAGGTCGCCATCAATATCCCCTTCAGCCTGGAAAACCGGCAGCAGCTGGTGGAGACGGTGTCCCTTCCGGAGCGGTATGTGATCGTGGAAAAGATCCTGGCTACCGAGGTGGAGATCGGCCGCCTGAAAAGGAGCTTTCAGGAGAAGGTCAGGGACCGGGTGGATCAGAACCAGAGAGAATATATTTTAAGAGAACAGATGAAGCTAATCCGGGAGGAGCTGGGAGAGGATACGATCCAGTCCGATGCGGCCCGGTTTGAGGAGCAGCTTAAGAAGCTGAAGGCCGGCAGGGACGTAAAAGAAAGGATTGAAAAAGAGATCGGCCGCTACCGGATGATGCCCATGGGAAGCCAGGAGGCTTACGTGAGCCGCAATTATATCGAACAGCTTCTGGAGCTGCCCTGGAATAAAATGTCCAAGGACAACAAGGATCTGGTTCGGGCGGAGGAGATTCTGGAGGAGGACCATTACGGGCTGGAAAAGGTGAAGGAGCGGATTATGGAATTTCTGGCGGTCCGTTCCCTGACGGGAAAGGGCGAAAGCCCCATCGTCTGCCTGGCAGGGCCTCCCGGCACCGGAAAGACCTCCATTGCCAGGTCCATTGCCAGGGCTCTTGGGAAAAAATACGTGCGCATCTGTCTGGGGGGCGTCCGGGACGAGGCGGAGATCCGGGGACACAGAAGGACCTACGTGGGGGCCATGCCGGGACGGATCGCGGCCGCCCTTAAGCAGGCGGGCACCTCCAATCCTCTGGTGCTTCTTGACGAGGTGGATAAGCTCGGCAGCGATTACAAGGGGGATCCCTCCTCGGCGCTTCTGGAGATTCTGGACAGCGCCCAGAATGACAAATTCCGGGACCACTTTATCGAGCTTCCTCTGGATCTTTCCAATGTACTGTTTGTGGCCACGGCTAATACGACGGACACCATTCCGAAGCCGCTGCTTGACCGGATGGAGATCATCGAGGTCAGCAGCTATACGGAAAATGAGAAATATCATATTGCCGAGAGCTATCTGGTGCCGAAGCAGCGGGAGAAAAACGGGCTTTCGGAAGGACAGTTCGCAGTTTCCGGAAAGGCGCTCAGGAGGGTTATCCACGGCTACACGAGGGAGGCCGGCGTCCGCGGCCTGGAGCGGAAGATCGGGCAGCTTTGCAGAAAGGCCGCCAGGGAGCTTTTGGACGGCAAAAAGAAACGGATCAAGATCACCGAGGGGAATCTGGAGAAGTATCTGGGCAAGGAGCCGGTGCGGAGCGACAAGTCGGTTGGGCAGGATGCGGTCGGGATCGTCCGGGGCCTGGCCTGGACCAGCGTGGGCGGCGACACCCTGGAGATCGAGGTCAATCTCCTTCCCGGCCACGGGAAGCTGCAGCTTACCGGTCAGATGGGCGACGTGATGAAGGAGTCGGCGAAGGCGGCCCTGTCCTATGTCCGTTCCGTCAGTCCCGCTTACAAGGTGGACAGTGAAGTTTACGAGAAAAACGACATCCACGTCCATATTCCCGAGGGGGCGGTGCCGAAGGACGGCCCTTCCGCCGGGATTACCATGGCGACGGCCATGATGTCCGCCGTGACCAATAAGAAGGTCCGGGCAGATCTGGCCATGACCGGCGAGGTGACTTTGCGGGGACGGGTGCTGCCGATTGGCGGTTTAAAGGAAAAGCTCCTGGCTGCCAGGATGGCAGACATCCACACAGTGCTGGTGCCGGGGACCAACGAGGCCAACGTGCAGGAATTATCCAGGGAGATTGTGGACGGCATGGATATCAAATACGTGGGAACCATGGACGAGGTGCTTAAGGAGGCGTTCCGTTGATTATCAAAACGGTAAATTTGGAGACGGTCTGCGGCGTGACCAGCCGGCTCCCGGAAAATGACAGGCCGGAGATTGCATTCGCAGGCAAATCCAACGTGGGGAAATCTTCTTTAATCAATGCGCTCATGAACCGAAAGGCTTATGCGCGCACCTCGGCCCAGCCGGGGAAGACCCAGACCATTAATTTTTATAATATAAACGACGCACTTTATTATGTGGATCTTCCCGGCTATGGGTATGCGAAGATTTCCCTGGCGGAAAAAGAAAAATGGGGACGAATGGTAGAAAATTACCTGAAAAAATCCCTTCAGCTGAGATGTGTGTTTCTTTTGGTGGACATCCGTCACGAGCCGTCCGCCAATGACAGGCAGATGTATGAATGGGTGAGCGGAAACGGCTACCGGCCGGGGGTCATCGCCACCAAGCTGGATAAGCTTAAGCGCAGCCAGGTCGATAAGCAGGTGAAGCTGGTGCGGACGGGCCTTGGAATTGGGCAGGACGTCACGGTGATCCCTTTTTCCGCAGAGACAAAGCAGGGGCGGGAAGAGATCTGGAGGCTGATCGAGGAGCTTACGGAGCAGGGCTGATCTGCCCTGCGTGGGTTTATTTTGCGGTGAAAACGATCCCGAAAGCCTCCGGCCCGATATGAGCTCCGATGGTCGGCCCGATCTGGAGCATTTCGTCCGTAGGGCAGCCGGCGGCATGGAGCTTTTCGCAGAGCTTCGTGCAGTTTTCCGTGCCGTAGCTGTAAATCGGATAAAGCGGGAAGGCTTCGTCCCGGCCCAGGGCCGCAAGCTGCTTAAGGATCTGGCCGATGGCCTTGTTTTTGCCGACGCATTTGCCGATGACGGACACCTCTCCTTTGGGAGAAAGGGTGATGATGGGCCGGATCCCGGCCAGGTTTCCGATGGCGGCGGCGGTTTTTGACACCCGCCCGCCCCGTTCCAGGTAATCCAGGGAATCGGGAGCGGCCAGGACCCTGACACGAGAGCGCAGGCCCTCCAGAAGGGCGGCGATCTCTCCGGCGCCGATGCCGCAGGAGACCAGCTGCAGCGCATAATCTGCCAGCAGCTTGATGGTATAGGTGGCGGAGAGGGAGTCGATGATATAAATTTTATCGTAAGAGGCCATGGATTTGGCCAGGAAGGCACTCTGGCAGGTGCCGCTTAAGGCGGAGGAGAGCAGGATGCAGATCAGCTCGTCGCCTTTTTTCTTTGCGTCAAGAAACACCTCCAGGAAGGCCTGGGGAGAAGGCTGCGAGGTCTTCGGAAAGCTTCCGGTCTTTTCGAGGATCTCATAAAATTCATCCCGGCCCAGGTTCTGCCCGTCGATATAGTCGGTCTTGCCGATGGTTATGGTAATGGGGACCAGATCCAGTCCCTTTTCACGGATCTCCTCCATTGTGTAATCGGAAGCAGAGTCTACAAGGATACGTATCATGACAAAGACACTCCAGTCAATTGTTGTAATGGCATGCGGCAGTGTAAGGCTGTTGTAAAAACGAATAGTTTGAAACACAAAATAAAGCACATATGTTGTAGCATATTACATTCGGGGCCCTCTGTCAATGGGAAAATATAGCCTTTTTGACGGTTTTTTGCGAAGGGCTTGAAAAAAATTCCAGATAGCAGTATGATAAGTAACGGCATCGTGCCCGGATAGAACTGCGCATATAGAGGGCAAAAAAAGACGAGGAGAATTATGATGGGAAGAAGAAAGAATCAGACAGCCGCAAAGGCCGCAGCACCGGAGACAGCGAGCAAGGCAGCAGGTAAAACCGAGATGGAGCAGACGGAGCCGATGAGAAAAGCGGCGGAAGCACTGGCGAAGGTAATCGCAGAGGACATGAAGGCGGAGCCTGCCGCAGAGAAAAAGACAGCAGAAAAAACGGGGTCGGAACAGCCCTCCGGGGAAGCGCCTGCGAAGACGGCGAAGAGGTCCGCTGTGGAGAAGAAGGCGGCGGAAAAGCCTGCCGCAGAGAAAAAGCCGGCGAAGAAACAGGAGATCAAGACCGCGATTTCCGTTCAGTACATGGGGAAGGACATTTCCGACAAGGACATGGTTACCCTCGTGAAGAAGGATTGGACGGCTTCCAAAAACAAGGTCGGCGACATTAAGACCATGGAGCTATATGTGAAGACAGAAGAGAATAAAATTTATTACGTAATTAACGGTACGGAGACGGGAAGCGTGGAGATCTGAAAAAGTGCCGCTGCATCGAAGGGGAACCCTTTCATGCGGCGGTCTTTTGTTATCCTGCGCCGGAAATTTTCTCCTGTTGAACCCTGTCTCTTTTTGTAGTATAATGGCACTGTTCCAAGTGAAAATTTTTTTAAAGACGGAACCTGCCAATGCGGGACCCCGTATGGAAGATGCCAAAGGAAGGGATAGAACGTGAGAGATATTTTTATAAAATCGGGATGGAAGCTGCGCGTTTTTAGCCGGATCCTGTTTCTGGCGGCGGTTCTGGCCGCAGGGGGGATTTCCGGAGCCTGGTCTTTTTCTGCGCTTGCTTCGGATGAAGAGGTGGAGGAGGCAAAGGAGCGGGTGGAGCAGGCCGAGGAAAAGGCCAGAGACCTGGAAGAGGCCAAGGCCCGGTTTGCCGGATTTCTGGAGGATCTGAACGGCCAGCTTGACAGCCTGTCAGAACAGCTTTCGGAGCTTTCCGCCAGGCAGACGGAGCTTCAGGCAGGGCTTGAGGTGACGGCGAGGGAGCTTCTTGCGGCCAAGGAAACGGAGGCCGATCAGTATGAAGCCATGAAGAAGCGGATTCAGTATATGTATGAAAACGGAGATACGGGCGTGCTGGAGCTGATCTTTTCGGCGGAGAGCCTCTCTTCCGTCCTGAACAGGGCAGAGTATGCCATGGAGTTAGCCGAGTATGACCGGAATATGCTGGCCGCCTATCAGGAGGCGAAGGACCTGGTGGCGAAGAAGGAACAGGATCTTCTGACGGCGCAGGCAGAGCTTGACCAGGTGGTGGCGGAAACGGAGGAAAAGCAGAACCAGGTGCTTGCTGCCGTTGCCGAGACCAGTGAAAAGATGGAGGAGTGCGCCGGAGAGCTGGAGGATGCCAGAGAGGAGCTGGCCCATTATCGGACGGAGCTCCAGGAAAAAGAACTGGAAGCAGAAGCGCGGATGGCCAGGCTGGCCGAAGAGGCGAGAAAAAGAGAGGAAGAGGAGAAGAAGGAGCAGCAGGTTGCGGACGGGCTGGGAAGCAGCGCAGGGGTGCCGGGAGGCGCCGTGCGGCCCCCTTCTTCCTCCGGGGCTGGTTCGGAAGAGCCGGGTGGCTCTGAGCCGCCTGCACAGCCGCCCTCCGAAGACCGGCCTCCCGAAGACCAGCCTTCCGGGGATCCGGCTCCGGAGCCGGAGGAGCCGGCCGGGTTTGATTATTCCGTTTACAGTGATCTGGAGCTTCTGGCGGCCATGATCTACCGGGAGGCCAACATGGAACCCTGGGACGGAAAGGTTGCCGTCGGAAACGTCGTGATGAACCGGATCGCCAGCGGGCGTTATCCCAATACCATGATCGGGGTTCTTTCCCAGCCCTACCAGTTTACCCCCTGGGACGGCCCGAAATACCAGAACGCTCTGAAAAACGGCGTCAATGCAGAATGCGTGCGGGCGGCGGAGGCTGCCATGAGCGGCAGTGAAAATTATATCGGCGGCCTGCTCCATTTCCGGACCATCCGGCCGGGCTATGAGGGGATCGAGATCGGCAGCCACGTGTTTTACTGACAGACCGTCCGCCTGCGGCGGGTTTTCCTCTGCGGCCTTAATCCTTCATCTTCGGATTGAAGATCAGGGAGCCGAGGTAGCCGAAAACCAGGGCGGCGCTGATTCCTGCGGCAGAGGCCTTCAGCCCGCCCAAAAACAGTCCGAGGATTCCCTCTTCCCCGATGCTTTCTTTGACGCCTTTAAACAGGGTGTTTCCGAAGCCCAGGAGGGGGACGGAGGCGCCGGAGCCTGCCCATTGGATAAAGGGCTCATAGACGCCCAGAAAACCCAGGGCCACGCCGGAGCAGACTAAGAGCACCATGATCCGGCCGGGCATCAGCTTTGTCTTGTCCATGAGGATCTGGACCAGGGCGCAGATCAGCCCGCCAACCAGAAACGCTTTTAAGTAATCCATATTGTCGCACGACCTTTCTGAATGAGATTCCTGAAGGTAGTCTGCGCAGTATGGATTTTTTTATACGCGGTTTTTCAGATGGCCCGCCAGCTCTGCGGCTGTTTCCTTCATTCCGCGCCGGAACCAGACCTCGATCCAGCCGTAAAGGAAAAATGCGGCGTAGGCGGACGAATAGGCGGAGACCACGTCCTGCTCAGGATTGAAGCCGCAAAGCTCCAAAATGGCGTCCTTCAGAAGATGGGTCAGCCCTCTTTCATTGAGCAGGCCGTAAAAATCCCGGTTGGCTTCAAAGTGGGAGAATACCTGATAAATCAATTGGTCCGGGGGAAGTCCGGGGCCTGTTTCCCATTCCTTTCGCAGGTCCCGGAATAAATGACCGATATGGGCTTTCAGGATATCCTCCTTGGTTTCAAAATTTCGGTAAAAGGAGGTCCGGCCCACGCCCGCTGCATCGCATAATTGGCTGACGGATATTTCGGGGATCGTCTTTTCCTTCAGCAGAGACAGTAAAGAGCCTGTGAGCTGCCTGATTACATAGGCATTGCGGCTCTCATTACTGAACGATGAAACACTTTTCGGCTTTTGTTCCATTTTAGCTCCTTCCATTGACAGATGCGTCTATTGCTGTTACACTTGACTCGCCGTTACATTTGAAACATATCGTAGCACGGGACAATCGTTCTGTCAAGGGAGGAGATCAAAGATGACACTGACACAAAAGCGCATTCTTATTCTGGCCGCCGTTATCATTATCGCCGCCGTTCTGGGACGGCTGACGGTGCGGGCCGTGATGAACCTGCTGTTAGGGGGCACGCTGTTTGGAGGGAATTTTTTATGAGCAAGGAGAAAGCGAAAAGGAGGGGACGCATGATGTGGGGATTTCTTTATGCAGGCGCTTTTCTTGCGGCGTTTGCCGTTTCTGCCGTCGTGAAGCTGAAGGTGGATCCCTTTGGAGGGAAATATAAGGTCCGCTGGGACGACTCCATGGGTACCGTTCATACGGACCTTTCTTACGGAAGCGGAGAGGCAAACCGGTTTGACCTCTATGTCCCTGCCGATGAAAGCCGGGAGAGCTACGGTCTGGTGGTTTACCTTCATCCGGGCGGCTTCACCGGCGGCGATAAGAGCGGCGATGCCGAGATGCTTGGGTGGCTCTGCGCCAAAGGCTATGTGGCGGCAAGCATCAATTATACGCTGTTCGGCGAAAAAAATCCAAATGCCAATGTATATACGCAGTCTGTGGAAATCCGGGAGAGTATTCCCTTTGTGCTTGCCGAAGCGGAAAAATTGGGATACCACATCGACAGGATGGCGGTGGCGGGCGGCTCGGCCGGGCATGCACTGGCCATGCTGTACGCTTACCGCGACGCCGCTGCATCGCCGGTTCCGGTGACGATGACCTTCGGCGCCGTCGGCCCGTCCTGCTTCTATCTGGAGGACTGGATCAACCTGGGGGCCGATCCCGGCCGTCCGAATACAGTCGATCCCGATACGGATTACAGCGGAATCGCAGGGCTGTTTTCCGTGATGTCCGGAAATGAAATCACGGCGGACATGTTTGAAACCGGCGCATATCTGGAGCGGGTGAAGAATATTTCCGCAGCCATGTGGATTCAAGAGGATTCCGTACCCACCGTATGCGCATATGGCGCATGGGACCGGGCACAGGCATTTGGCGCTTCCAGGCGGCTGGATCAGGCCCTGACACAGTATAACATCCCCCATGAATACATTGTTTTTGAGCATTCCGGCCACGGCCTGCAGAACGACAATGCCCGCTATGCGGAATACATGGATAAGGTATCCGAATATCTGGATACCTATATGCCGATCGGCTGATTGGAATCAAGAGGTGCAGACAGGCCGCCGGACGGGAATGCCCGTACCTGCGGCCTGTTTTGTTTCCGTCAGGAAACCTCGTTTATGAGATTTTATTTTTCGTTCTTTGCGAGCTCCTCCAGCTTCATGGCACGCACCAGGGTGGAGAGCCCGTAGAGGTTGATGAAGCCCTCTGCGTCGTGGTGGTCATAGAGGTCGCCGGTGGTAAAGGAGGCGATGCTCTCGTTGTACATGGAATAAGGGGAGGTGGTTCCCTGCTTGATAATATTTCCCTTATAGAGCTTCATCCTGCATTCGCCGGTCACAAACTTCTGGGTGGATTCCACAAAGCTCTGGCAGGCCTCCCGAAGGGGGGAGAACCATTTGGCCGAGTAAACCAGGTCGGCGAACCTGCTGCCCACGTCCTTCTTCATGGCCAGGGTTTCCTTATCCAGGATCAGTTCTTCCAGCTGGTCATGGGCTTCCATCAGGATGGTTCCGCCGGGCGTCTCATAAACGCCGCGGGACTTCATTCCCACCATCCGGTTTTCCACGATATCTACGATGCCGATGCCGTGCCTGCCGCCCAGGACGTTTAACTGGGCGATAATCTCGGACAGCTTCATTTCCCTGCCGTTTAAGGCGACGGGAACGCCCTCTTTAAAGGTAAGAGAAAGGGTCTCGCCTTCATCGGGGGCCTTCTCCGGGGTCTGTCCCAGGACCAGCATGTGGTCATAATTGGGAGCGTTGCCGGGATCTTCAAGCTCCAGCCCCTCGTGGCTGATGTGCCAGAGGTTCCGGTCCCGGCTGTAGCTGCTGTCTGCCTTGAAGGGCAGCTTGATGCCGCGGCTTTCGCAGTAGCGAAGCTCATCCTCCCGGGACTGCATGTCCCAGATCCGCCAGGGGGCGATGATCTTCAGATGAGGAGCCAGCGCCTTGATGCCCAGCTCGAACCGCACCTGGTCGTTGCCCTTGCCGGTGGCGCCGTGGCAGATGGCGACTGCCCCTTCCTTCTCGGCGATGTCCACTAGGATTTTGGCGATCAGCGGACGGGCCATGGCCGTGCCCAGCAGATATTTGTGCTCATATACGGCGCCTGCCTTGATGCAGGGAAGAATGTATTCGTCGCAGAATTCGTCGACCACGTGCTCAATATACAGCTTGGAAGCTCCGGTGGACAGGGCGCGCTCCTCCAGGCCGTCCAGCTCGTTTCCCTGTCCCACGTCGATGCAGACGCAGATCACTTCGTAATCATAGTTTTCCTTGAGCCAGGGGATCAGCACCGAGGTGTCCAGGCCGCCGGAATACGCAAGTACTACTTTTTCTTTCATCCTATATTCCTCCTCGTAAAAATAAAATGCCATTAAGCGTCTGCGAAACTCAAACATTCACTGAATATTCTGGCAATATTTCTGGGAAAAGCCTTCTGCGCCGTGGAAGCAAGACCAGAGAAGGCAGGAGGGATTCTTTCCCGAGTGACTTCTGCGGTCCTGGGCTTGCCGGAACGCCTGGCGCAGCAGGCTTTGGACAGACATGTTGCCAGAATATTCCGATAATTTCGCATTTCGCAAATGCCTAATAAAATGCCATATGGAAAAGGTGGCTGTCTGCCACGGGAATAAATATACAACAAAATGAAGGAGAATGCAACCCCTAAATGAAAATTTCAAAAAAGGGTTGCATATTATGCAATGATAATGTATAATTATGAGGCGTTCCGAAGAGGAAGGAGATCTTTGGGGGAAAGAGACTGGACAAACGGGGAGCAGATGTGTAAAATAAGCCTGGATGCAGACGTTTGGATTTTTGAAAAATTTCCGCCTCATTTTGAACATACAGGCGGAAAAATCTATATAAGCAGGAGAAAGGACAGAGTGCTATTATGATCAAGGCAGGAATTATCGGCTCCACCGGGTATGCGGGAGCGGAGCTGGCGGGGCTTCTTTTGGGCCACCCGGAAGCGGAGGTGGTCTGGTATGGCTCCAGGAGCTATGTGGGGGAGGAATATGCTTCCCTGTACCGGAATATGTTCCGGATGGTGGATGCGAAATGCATGGACGACAATATGGAGGAGCTGGCAGCCCAGGCGGACGTGATTTTTACGGCGACGCCCCAGGGGCTTTGCGCTTCACTGATGAACGACGGAATTCTTGAGAAGGCGAAGGTCGTGGATCTGAGCGCAGATTTCCGCATCAAGGATGTAAAAATATACGAGAAATGGTACGGGCTGGAGCACAAAAGCCCAGGGTATATCGGGGAGGCCGTTTACGGGCTCTGTGAGATTAACCGGGAGGATGTGAAGAAAGCCAGGCTTGTGGCCAACCCCGGCTGCTACACCACCTGCTCTATTTTGACGCTGTACCCGCTGGTGAAGGAGGGGCTTATTGATGTTTCTTCTATTATAATTGACGCCAAGTCGGGAACCTCCGGAGCAGGACGGGGGGCTAAAGTGCCGAACCTCTTCTGTGAAGTCAACGAAAGCATCAAGGCATACGGGATCGCAGGCCACCGCCATACGCCGGAGATTGAGGAACAGCTTGGCTATGCCTGCGGGGAGAAGGTGGTCTTAAATTTCACGCCCCATCTGGTGCCCATGAACCGGGGAATTCTGGCCACGGCTTATGCTTCCCTTCGAAAGCCGGTTTCTTACGGGGAGGTGCGGGCGGCCTACGAGAAGTATTACGGGAACGAGTTTTTCATCCGTCTTCTGCCGGAAGGGGTCTATCCGGAGACCCGCTGGGTGGAGGGCAGCAATTTTGTAGATATCAATTTTAAGATCGACGGGCGGACGGGAAGGATTATCGCCGTCGGCGCCCTGGATAATCTGGTGAAGGGCGCCGCAGGGCAGGCGGCTCAGAATATGAACCTGATGTTCGGGCTTCCGGAGGCCATGGGACTTGGAAGAGCTCCTATGTTTCCATAGGCAATTGCGAAGCTGTAAAATTGCGGGAATATTCGATGATTGATTTTTCAATTACCTGTGAGGTTTCCGTAAGAAAAGAGGAGGAATGAATTTATGAAATGGTTAGACGGCGGCGTGACGGCGCCGAAGGGATTTTCGGCGGCAGGAGTGAGCGCCGGGATCAAAAAAGGCGGGACAAAAGACATGGCCATGGTTTACAGCGAGGCGCCCTGCCGGGCGGCAGGGGTATTTACCACCAACGTGGTAAAAGCGGCTCCGGTCAAATGGGATTACCAGGTGGTCCATGAGAGCGCCTTTGCCCAGGCGGTGGTGGTTAACAGCGGCATTGCCAATGCCTGCACCGGGGAGGAGGGCTTCGGCCACTGCAGGGAGACGGCAGAGGCGGCGGGAGAGGCCCTTGGCATCCCGGCGGAGGCGGTGCTTGTGGCCTCTACCGGCGTGATCGGCGCAAAGCTTCCCATAGACAAAATCAGGGCGGGAGTGGGGATCCTTAAGGCGGCCCTTGGGAATGACCGGGGAGCCGGAGCCCTGGCAGCGGAAGCCATCATGACCACGGATACGAAGCCCAAGGAGGCGGCAGTGGAGACGGTAATCGGGGGTAAGACGGTGACGGTGGCCGGAATGTGCAAGGGCTCCGGCATGATCCATCCCAACATGGCCACCATGCTCTGCTTCGTGGTAAGCGATGTAAGCATCTCCCAGGGGCTTTTGCAGAAGGCCCTCAGTGATGACGTGGCAGATACCTTCAACATGATTTCCGTGGACGGGGACACCTCCACCAACGACAGTGTCCTCCTTCTGGCCAACGGCCGGGCAGGGAATACGGAGATCACGGAGGAGAATGAGGATTACCGGGCTTTCTGTGAGGCGCTTCACGAAGTCATGGAGTCGCTTTCCAAAAAGATCGCCGGCGACGGCGAGGGAGCCACCTGCCTCTTTGAAGTGAAGGTTCTCGGCGCGCCCACGAAGGAGGCGGCCCGGATTCTGGCAAAATCCGTGGTCACCTCAAGCCTTACCAAGGCGGCCGTTTACGGCCATGACGCCAACTGGGGGCGGATCCTCTGTGCCCTGGGCTATTCTGGTGTGTCCTTTGACCCGGAAAGGGTGGATATCTGGTTCGAGAGCAGGGCCGGGAAGCTCAAGATCGTGGAAAACGGCGTTTCCACCGGCTACAGTGAGGAGGAGGCCACGAGGATCCTTTCCGAGGAGGAAGTGACTGCCATCGCCGATATGAAGGCGGGAGAAGCCTCTGCCACGGCATGGGGGTGCGACCTTACTTATGATTACGTGAAAATTAATGCCGATTACCGGTCTTGAGATTCTGGATTTCGGTGGACTGAAAGAAAAGTGGTTCTTTTCACGCCAGAACACGCTTCCGCTCATAAAAGCTCGCAGCGGTACATAAGAGCCTTCCGTCGCTCAGGCTCGGAACGCTCTAAGTACCGGCGGCTTTCATACGGTTCTGGCTTAGAAAAACACTTTTCTCTCTGTGTGTCGTGTAATGTGAAGAATTTTATAATCCGGCAGAAATGGTCCGTGGAGCGGGGGAGAGCGAAATAGCCTTAAAGAGTCCTAAGCCGGGCCCGAAATAGCCTTAAACGGAGTTTTGGGAGGAGGGAGAGGTCAGAGGATGCTCTCGTGAGGGGAGCCGGAGAGCCTTAAGCAGAGCCTTGGGAAGAGGGAGAGGAAGCTTCTGTGAGGCGGGCCGGAGAGAGCTGTAAGCGGAGCCTTGGGAGGAGGAGAGAGGAAGCTTCTGTGAGGCGAGCCGGAAAGCGTCTTAAGCCGAACCGGAAAGAGCTGTAAGTCGAGCCTTGGGAAGAGGGAGAGGAGAGAGGAAGCTTCTGTGAGGGGAGCTGGAAAGAGTTCTAAGCCGGGCCTTGGGAAGAGGGATAGGTTAGAGGATGCTCTCGTGAGGTGAGCCGGAAAGCGTCTTAAGCCGAACCGGAAAGAGCTGTAAGCCGAGCCTTGGGAGGAGGAAGAGGAGGGAGGAAGCTTCTGTGAGGGGAGCTGGAAAGAGTTCTAAGCCGGGACTTGGGAAGAGGGAGAGGTTAGAGGATGCTCTCGTGAGGGGAACCGGAAAGCG